>JAACDS010000160.1 GCA_009936895.1 Pseudomonadota bacterium | reverse complement strand
GCCGGCCTAATGGGCTTTTCCATGGGGGGTAATTTTGCGCTGAGACTGGCCGCCGAGCTGCCCCAGCTGCGAACCTTGGCCATTTGTCCTGCCATCAGTCCTCAACATACGGTGAATCAAATTGGCGGCAGCGTGATTTACGAGCGCTACTTCATGGGCAAGTGGCGAACTCTTTGGGAGCAGAAACAGGCAGCATTCCCGGATCAGTACGATTTTTCGGCCATGAACGGCGTCAGCGACATTCAACGACTGACGGAATTTTTCATCGCCGACCACACCGACTTTGCGAGCATAGACGACTATTACGACGCCTACGATTTACGCGGTCACCGGCTGAACGGCGTTGATGCCACCATCCTAGCGGCTGTGGACGACCCCATCATTCCACCCCAGCACTATGACGCACTGCCGCCCTCGATCAACGTTGAGCTGACCGAACGCGGCGGCCACACCGCCTACATCAAGAGCTGGAAACTCGAAAGCTGGGTTGACGACTATGCTCAGGCTTTTTTTGCTGAACTCCTGAATTCATAAATATTCTTCGGATGAACGGGCAGCCTGTCACCCGTGCCTTCA
The DNA here is from genome assembly GCA_009936895.1 of Pseudomonadota bacterium. Lineage (GTDB taxonomy): Bacteria > Pseudomonadota > Gammaproteobacteria > Pseudomonadales > Azotimanducaceae > UBA4421. The sequence goes on along the minus strand of JAACDS010000160.1, from coordinate 36,832 downwards.
GCGTATTCAGGTGTGAGTGGCCATCGGCGGCGCGCGGGCAACAGATCGACCCAGGGTAAACCTTCGGGTTTCACCACGTAGCGGTTGGAAAGTCGGCTTTCACCTCGATAAACAATTTCATTGTTTTGCTCGTCGAGAAATTCCGCCCCGAGCTTAAGTGCGACGCGAATGCTCGCTTGGTTGGCCGGCTGAATAAACAGTTCGACCCGCTGCAGACCCAAAGACTTAAACGCCCAGTCCAAGGCTTGGGCAGCTCCCTGACTGCATACCCCCTTGCCCGTTGCATTATGCCTCACCCAATAACCCATACGACCAACCGGGGCTTCAAGAGTGGGCACTTCCACCTCAACGCTGCCGAGAATTTGCTGCTTGTCTTCCGCCAGCATCACCCACCGAAAAGCCCGACCTTGCTGCCAAAGGGCCATACTTTCAGCAACCCAGTCCTGTGCGTCCTTCAGTACGTAACTTGGGGTACACCAGTCCAGCCAAGGGCCAATATGGCCAACAGAATTGAGCACCGCACGCTGCAGTTCGCCAGCGTCAGAAAGTGTAAAAGGTCGAATATCCACTTGCATAAGAAGCACCTCAATAAGCACTCCCATTGCAAATCATTTAGACCATCAACGCATAACCACTCATCGGAGAAACACTACCCTTGATCGCTTACTCTCCTTCGGAGCGTCTCTCGTCCGGTTTTTGTCGAAAGAAGTAGGCGAGTATTACCAGCAACACCGCGATGCCGACGTAGTACTGAATCATGTAAGAAAAAATCGGCGACATACTTTGCAGACCGCCATCGGTCGCCTCACCTCCCAGAAGACCCGCCAGTACTCCACCAATGGCCGAAGCCAAAAACCACAGGCCAAACATTTGGCCCACGTAACGTTTCGGCGAGTAGCGCGAAAAGGCGGATAGCCCGATCGGCGACAGTGCCAGTTCCCCAAAGGTTTGCAGCAGGTAGGTGATCAGCAGCCACTGAAGACCGATCGGCGCAGATTCAAGGGCCACGCCCACGGCAAGCAACATGACTAAGAAGCTCAGCCCCATAAACACTAGGCCCAGCGCAAATTTCAGCGGCAGTGATGGATCCAAATTACGCCGACCAAGGAAAGCCCAAAACGCGGCAAACAGCGGCGCAAACAACACCACATAGATCGGATTAAAAAATTGAACCCACGACACCGGCATGTCGAAGCCCATAAAATTCAGATCCGTGTAGTCGCGGGCAAACAGGTTCAGTGAGCCGCCGGATTGATCGAACCCGGACCAAAAAGCCGCTGCAGCGATAAACAGCAAAAACAGCAGCAGGACATTTTTGCGCTCCGCTGCGCTGAGTCCGGCAAAGGCATAAAGGTAGAGAAAGTACAGGCCAGCGATCGTCGTCAAAAAATAAGCAAAATTTTCAGCGAAGACGCTGGCCTTGACCTCGATGACACCCGAGCCAAACAAAAGCACCACGACAGCCGTCAACAAGCCAACCAGCATCGCCCAACGGTTGAGCCGACTGCGGCGTTCTTCCGGCATGACGTTAGGCTTCAGACCCGCGTCGCCTAACAAGTGGCGCGACCGCACGTATTGCAAAACCCCCAAGGTCATACCAACACCCGCCGCGCCAAAGCCCCAATGCCAACCCACTTTTTCGCCCAAATAACCGCAAATACCGAAACCGACCATGGACCCGATGTTGATCGACATATAAAAAATCGTGAAACCCGCGTCACGGCGAGGATCGTCATCTGCGTAAAGCTTGCCGACGATAGTCGAGATATTGCTCTTCAGCAGACCCGTGCCAATGGCCACCAAGCCCAATCCAAGAAACAGGCTGGATTCAATGGGCACCGCCAACGTCAGGTGACCTAGCGCAATCACAACGGCGCCATAAAGCACTGCCCGTTGATGGCCTAACAGATTGTCGGCAAGCCAGCCTCCGGGAACGGCTAAGAAGTAAACCATACCGACATAAATACCATAGATGGCTTGGGCTTCGAGTTGGCTCATACCGAGGCCGGCGTTGGCAGCGCTGACCGCACCGGTCATGTACAAAACCAGTAACGCGCGCATACCGTAGTACGACATGCGCTCCCACATTTCCGTCAGAAAGAGGGTTCGAAGCCCCATTGGATGGCCAAAAAAGTCTGCGTTGCTCGAGGTCATGTGTCAGTCCTTGGGTAGACGTTATCGCATCAGGTAATCGACAGTTGCTCGGCACTCGCCGTGGGCCAATCACCGGCCTTCAGTAGCATGGACGGTAATCGCTTACCCAAGATTGGTTCAAGCCATGCGGCGCCTTGCAACAACGGCTGCATGGCCAAATCGTGACGGACTTCGCTGCGATTGAGCATGTACACCAAGTCTTCCGTCGCAATATTGCCACTGGCGTTGGGCGCAAACGGGCAACCACCGATGCCGCCAATGCTGGCATCCAGAGTCGTCACACCGGCGAGCAGACTGCCAAATGCGTTGCCGATCCCCGTATTACGAGTGTCATGAAAGTGCGCTCGCATGGGCACATCGCCCGCCAGTTTGCCCAGCGCCTCAAAGGTCTGTTGCACCTGCCAAGGGACGCCGACGCCGATGGTATCGGCAAGGGCAATTTCTACTGGTCCGGCTTCCAACAAGGCTTCTGCCGCCGCGAGCAAATTGGCCAAGGGTACTTCCCCTTCAAAGGGACACCCAAAGGCAACTGCCAAGGTCACTTGCACCGGGAAACCGGTCAGTTTGCCGTCACGGATCACCTCACGGGCCATGGCAACGGCGTCGGCCACGCTCTGGCCCTGATTGCGCTCGCCAAACGTATTACTCACAGGCACCACCCGACCAGCCTCGTCCAGCGAGGTGTCACGCAAACGACGATAGCCCCGCTCGTTTAAGACCAAACCAGTATAGCGCACGTCGGAACGTTCCGGCAGACCGGCACACACGGCTTCCGCGTCGGCCATTTGCGGGACGCGCTGAGGATGCACAAAACTGGTGACTTCGATGCGTCGACTGCCAGCAGCGAGCGCGTGGTCGATCAGCTGCAACTTATCGTCGGTGGATACCAAGACGTCTTCATTTTGCAGTCCGTCTCGCGGGCTGACTTCCATCACGGTGACCGAGGTTGGCAGCATGTCGACTCCCTTTGCCTTGACTAGAAACCTTCGCGCAAACTCACGGTTTTGTTGAACACCGGGGGGCCGTCGGCACTCGCAACATCCTTGCAAAAATAGCCCTGACGCTCGAACTGAAAGCGCTGGGCCTCATGATTCATCATCGCAGGCTCTGCTACTGCCTCCAACGCCGTCAAAGATTCTGTATCGATGTCATCCAAAAAGGTTTGCGACGATGGGTTCGGCACCTTGAACAACCGGCCGTAGTCCATCACACGAACAGGCACACCGGCGTGAGCATCAACCCAATGCACGACACCCTTGGGTTTTAGGCCCGAGGTGTCTTGTCCACTCTTAGAATCCGCAAAGTAGGTGCAGTTCAGCTGCACAACACGGCCCTGCTCGTCTTCGATCACCTCGTCACAGCGGATGATGTACGCATATCGCAGGCGCACCATTTGGCCCGGAGACAGCCGTTTCCACTTGGCCGGCGGCTCCACCGCATAATCATCTTGTTCAATAAAAATTTCCGCACTAAATGGCAGTTCGCGACGACCCAATGTGTCGTTCTGCGCATGCCAAGGCCCGTCTAGGGTTTCGCTACCCTCATAGTTGCTCAACACCACCTTCAGCGGGTTCAGTACCACCATGCCCCGAGGCGCACTGGCCTCAAGATCCTGACGAATACAAAAATCCAGCAGGTTCATCTCAATCACATTGTCTTGCTTCGTCACACCAATACGCTGACAAAACTCTCGAATCGCACTGGCAGGCACCCCTCTGCGGCGCAAACCCGCCAGCGTCGGCATGCGAGGATCGTCCCAGCCGCTGACCAACTGCTCGTCTACGAGGCGGTGCAACAGCCGCTTACTCATCACCGTATATTCCAGGCCCAAGCGAGAAAATTCGATCTGTGGCGGGTGATAATTAATGGCGATGTTGTCCAATACCCAGTCGTAAAGCGGGCGGTGGTCGGCAAACTCCAGCGTGCACAGCGAGTGAGAAATATGCTCGATGGCGTCGCAAATCCCGTGCGTAAAGTCGTACATGGGGTAAATACACCAAGCATCACCCGTGCGCTGGTGAGTCGCATGGCGAATACGATAAATCACCGGGTCGCGCATGTTCAGATTGGGCGACGCCATATCAATTTTTAGTCGCGCCACATGGCTACCGTCGGGGAACTCACCGGCGCGCATGCGCTGAAACAGATCCAAATTTTCCTCAACCGTTCGATCACGGTAGGGGCTGTTTTCACCCGGCTCGGTCAAGGTGCCTCGGGTAGTGCGTATCTGTTCAGGATTCAAGGAACAGATGTAGGCTTTGCCGTCGCGAATCAGGGCTTCGGCAAACTGATAAATTTGCTCGAAGTAGTCTGAGGCATGAGTAATCGCCTTCCACTGAAACCCCAGCCACGCCACATCGCGCTGAATTGACTCGACGAACTCGTTGCTTTCTTTTACCGGATTGGTGTCGTCGAAGCGCAAAAACGTCTCGCCGCCGTATTCCTGGGCAACACCGAAGTTCAGACAGATACTCTTGGCGTGGCCAATGTGCAAAAATCCGTTAGGCTCCGGTGGGAATCGTGTGATCACGCCTTGCGTCAGAGCGTTTTCTGCCAAATCCGTCTCAATGCGCTGACGAATAAAATCCGTGGTTTCGTTATCCATTACTGCCTTAAGTATGAGAAATGAAGCCAGTGTCTAAACTGACCGATCCGCAATTGTGAAAGGTACGAGCAGGAAAAACCATGTTTGCCGACAGAAATTTCGAATCCTTTTCCCAGCGGTCCGGCCGGTAGACACCAATTCATGCTGACGCACCTGAAAATAACCGGCTTTGCCGTGACCACGGCACTTGTCTTGTTTTGGCTCACTGCCCAATTCGCCCCCAGCGAGCTGGATGGCCTAATGAGCAACCAGCTGGGGCAGCGTACCTATGAGGTGCTGCAGCAAGGCCGACCCGTTGGCTATCTGCAGACGTCCACACGGCGAACAACAGATGATCATTGGGAACTGAGCCAGAATTTGAAGGTCGACATGCTCAACGCGCCGACGTATACCTCCACTCAGGTAATGGTGTTTTCCGGCAGTTCGCCCTACGCCCTGATCAGCGCTGACTTCAAACATCGGAGCCAGACGGTAGAACAACAGGTCTCCCTAGAAAAAATCCACCGCGGCTATGCGGCCAGCATCCAGCGAAATGCGGCGACAGAAGATGCCCCAACAGGACCTGGCGCGACGGCAAACAAAACCACAGAACGCAGCACCCACGACTGGACGTTCACACTCAATGATCAGTTGAGTTTAGAGCGACAGCTCACGGGACAGACCCCAATCGGCAGCTTCGTGACATCCCGCTACTTGGACATACAACAACTGCGCGTGAGTGAGCGCGAACACCAGCTCGATCAGCGGAGCCCCCGGGGCTTCATCCTAAGATCCGAAGACGATGACAGCATGACCGAACTGGATACTCAGCGACGGTTGATCCGCTTCACCGCGCCGCATCAGTTCAGCTTTCGTCTGACCCAGCAACACCAAGACACGTTGCATCAATTGATCGTTCCACAAACAGCTCAATGGACAGTCAATACCGCAGTCGCGCCGCTGACAGCCGACCTTCTCAAGCCCAACACCCTCGACATGTTGACCTTGGCGCTCAATGCATTGGGGCCCCTGACGCTGGAGCAGCAAGGCCTGCCCGATACACTAAGTGCCACAGCCAGCCCAAAAGTCGCCAACGATAAGGCACTTGGATTTCTTGATGCATCGCTGACATTGCCTGTGGGGCACCCGCGAATTCTCAACCTGCTGGCATCCCAAGAGACAACGGCACCCCACGATCTGCTCTCGACTTCACAGCAGCTAATCGACCTAACCCGCAGCCAGTTGCTCTACGCTGAAAATCAGCCTGCGGGTTCCGTGTTGGGTTCATTACAACGCGGACGCGGCGAATGCGTGGATTTTGCGGACCTATTCACCACGCTGGCCAGAACCCAAGGCATTGCCAGTCGCACGGTGTATGGCATTGCCTACAGCGCGCTGCCCAGCCCCGGTTTCCGTTTTCATGCCTGGAACGAAATGTTACGCAATGGCCGATGGCATTCCGTAGACCCAACTTGGAATCAGGCAGTAGCAGATGCAACCCACATACCCCTTAGCGATCAAACGCTGGCGGCACTGGCCACTGCCATGCAGCGAGCAACCATCGCATTCACACCAGTCGAGTGGGATTACCGCAGCGGCGCGCTCTGATCTTTGTTTCTGAACTCTGCGTCCAGACTCTGACTGTTAGCGGACTAAGAGGTATCCCCGCGTTTGCGCAGCAAACCCTCTTGGGTCATGGAGGCGACCAAGGTGCCGTTTTCACCGAAAAATTCCGAGTGCACCATGCCTCGGGAACCTTGGGCTGTGGACGTGCGCTTGTGGAACAGCAGCCACTGATCCAGTGATGCGCTGCGGTGAATCCACAAACTGTGATCCAGACTGGCCATTTGCACATCACCGCGACTGGTGCCGGATTGGTGGGGTAACACGGCCGTGCTGACTAAGCCCATGTCAGATGCGTACGCAATCAAACAACGAGACAACGCCTGCAACCGGAAGGCAGTTTCTTCTGGGTCATCGATAGCACTTGGCAGTGACACCGCTTCGCGAAATTTAATCCACGTCGGATTCCAAAAGCGATCTTCACCCCAAGCCTCGCTGCCCAGCTCAAACACCGAGCGCAAATGAAACGGGCGATCCACCTTGGCCATGGGGCTCATCCGCGGGTCTGCCTTTGGCCCGCCTAACTCGCGAGCCACTTCGACGTCTTCACGCAGTTCGTCGGGCATGGGCACATTGGGCATGGGAGCACTATGCTCCAAGCCGACCTCATCGCCCTGAAAGGAGGCATCCATATTAAAAATAGCCTGACCCTTTTGAATGGCGACCACTCGGCGCGTGGTAAACGACCGACCATCCCGAACACGTTCCACCTCATAAAGAACCGGAAGATCCACGCGCCCTGGCCGCAAAAAGTACGCGTGCAGCGAATGCAGATGCACGTTGTCCACGGTGCGATAAGCAGCGGCAGACGCTTGAGCCAACACTTGACCACCAAACAAACGGCTGCCGTTTTCGGTTTCGTTTTGCCCCTGATAGAGGTTTTCTTCGATCTGCTTCAGGTCTAGCACCTTGAGCAGTTTGCTCGCACGACTGGGCGACATTTCAGACATGTTGGACTCTCGGACAAATCACAAGACAGATGGGCAGACAACCGGATTGTGCCTATCGCCCTTGCCCGTGATACTAACGCAACTGTGTGGCCAACCCGCACAAAAAGGCGCACATTCTTAGGAAATACGAGTAGGACTTCCCATGAACACAGCAAACAATGATCAATGGCTCGACGCCGCTCTCGAAAACGTCCTAGCGGCAAAGCCCATCGAAAACATCAGCCTCACTCAACCAGACATCACCACAGAGGCCGCCTACGACCTGCAGCGCCAGCTCGTCGCACGCCTAAAAACTCATGGAGGCTGGGGTGACATTTACGGCTACAAGGCTGCCCTGACCGCACAGGCAGCTCAGCAAGCCATGGGCATCGACGAGCCCATCATTGGCGCGTTGTTTCAACACGGGGCACAAAGCACCAATGCGCAGATCGCCGTTCACTCTGACCGTCCCATACTACTGGAAACCGAACTCGGGTTTACGCTGAGCAAGGCCATTACCGACCCCGTTGACTTGGAGACTGTGCTCGACTCAGTGGGCGAATGCCAAGGCATGATTGAACTGGCGGCTCCCAACCTACAGCAGCGCCCGTCCAGCATCGACCTGATATCGAGCAATTCCGCATCCTATGGCTGTCTTGCCGCAGAGCCCCGCGCGAACCCAACTGAGTTGGACATCGACACATTGGAGGTATCTCTTACGCGGCTAGGCGACACCCAAGAGACATTGCACAGCGTGCCAGCAGGCACCGTCATGCAGGGCCAACTGAATGCCCTAGTCTGGTTGATCAACACCGTGCTGGCGCAGGGATACACCCTAGCCGCCGGTCATGTGTTGATGACCGGGTCTATCGGTAACATGCACCCGGGGGCACCGGGCGAGTATCGAGCGGTGTTCGGAACCCTCGGAGAATTGACGCTTAGGCTGAATTGAGATCGAACACCCCAACAGGGCCGAATAGAAGTACCCCACCAGTCCGGGTGCTTTTCCCGCCAAGAATATATTGCTTGTCAGTTATTCCTTTTAATTCGGGGTGCCTCACGGTTAGGATGCCGCGCCATTGCAGGGCTACTCTGCTCCTCGTAGGACAAAGCAGTAGACCCCAAACCCGTGAACTTCAATCGAGGACCTTTCATGTCTTATCTCGACCTTATCGAACAGACTCGCCAGACCATTGGCGCCAAACAAGAGTGGAGCGCTATCAACGCCGAATACGCCGTGCGTATGCAGTTGCAAAACCGCTTCAAAACCGGTTTGGAAATTGCCCAGTACACGGCGGACATCATGCGTCGCGACATGGCCAACTACGATGCCGATTCCAGCAAGTACACGCAATCACTGGGCTGCTGGCATGGTTTCGTCGCTCAGCAGGTCATGATGAGCGTCAAGAAGCACCAGCAAACCACCGATCGCAGCTACATCTACCTGTCTGGCTGGATGGTTGCCGCACTGCGTTCCCAGTTCGGTCCGCTGCCTGACCAGAGCATGCACGAAAAGACATCGGTATCGGATCTGATCGAAGAGATTTATACCTTCCTCAAGCAGGCTGATGCACGCGAGTTGCGCCACATGTTCGTTGAACTGGACGAAGCGCGCGCCAATGGCGGTGATGCAGATTCCATCATTCAGCGAATCGACAGCTACGAAACCCACGTCGTGCCGATCATTGCGGATATCGACGCGGGCTTCGGTAACGAAGAAGCTACCTATTTGCTAGCAAAGCGCATGATTGAAGCCGGTGCTTGTGCCATTCAGATCGAGAATCAAGTCTCTGACGCTAAGCAGTGTGGACACCAAGCCGGTAAAGTTACCGTGCCCCACGAAGACTTCGTCTCCAAGATCAATGCAGTGCGCTACGCCTTCCTCGAGTTGGGCATCGACAACGGCATTATCGTTGCACGGACCGATTCCTTGGGTGCAGGTCTAACTCAAAAGGTGCCAGTGTCCATTCAGGCCGGAGACCTCGGCAGCAAGTACAATGACTTCCTCGATACCGAAATCATCGAAGACGTTTCCGAACTGCAGGACGGTGACATCACCATTCGCGCAAATGGTAAGCTGACGAAGCCAAAGCGCTTGGACAATGGCTTGTACGCGCTTAAAGAAGACACCGGTTTTGACCGCGTTGTACTCGACTGCATCACCAGCCTAGAACACGGCGCAGACTTGCTGTGGATCGAGACTGAGAAGCCGAACGTCGAGCAGATTGCCGCCATGGTGAACGAAGTGCGTAAAGTGCGCCCAGAAGCCAAACTGGTGTACAACAACTCACCATCATTCAACTGGACACTGAAGTTCCGAGAGCAGGTCTATACCGAATGGAAAGCCGAAGGTAAGGACGTATCTGCATACCCGAACCCAGCCGAAGATCCGATGGCTCTGATGGATGTCGCCATCGATGGTACTGAGCTCTCTGACGCAGCCGACGCACTGGTTCGTACGTTCCAAGCGGACTCTGCTCGTGAAGCCGGTATTTTCCATCACCTGATTACGCTACCGACCTATCACACCGCAGCGCTGTCTACTGACGTACTGTCTGAGGGATACTTTGGTGATCTTGGCATGCTGGCCTACGTACGCGACGTACAGCGTCAGGAAATTCGCAAGAACCTCGCTTCCGTGAAGCACCAAGACCTTGCTGGCTCAAACGTGGGCGATGACCACAAAGAGTACTTTCTTGGCGAGAAAGCACTGCTTGCCGGCGGTGCTGCCAACACGATGAACCAGTTCTAAACTGTTTTACCGTTACCCAGTTTGACTGGGCCAAGAAAAGGGCGGTTAACCGCCCTTTTTTGTGTTCGTTGTTTCAGACGATGAATCTTATCTGCAAGACCAATCAAGTCTAAACGCCTGCGGCTTGCTTCCGCTCATCGTGAAGAAAGCAGGGCCAAAGAGAATCACACCTGTCCAATCCCACGTCATCGCACATTAAGCGTACCTAGACGTCGTGAGAAAAAGACATCGCTACAAAATCCCTCGCGTTTGCGGCTCAGATCCGCATTGGCTCATCTGCCCGCACTTTGGCAACATGCATGATCCACTGGAGGAGAGCACCATGAACGTAGTTGATGCCATCGCCCATGCGATGAAGGCTGAAGGAATCGATACGCTGTTTGCGTATCCGGTTAACCCACTTATCGAAGCTGCCGCGAAACTCGATATTCGAACTGTTATCGTTCGTCAGGAACGTATTGGCCTGCATATGGCGGACGCGTATTCTCGCCTCTCGTCCGGCGACAAGATCGGCGTGTTTTGTATGCAGCATGGCCCCGGGGCGGAAAACGCTTTTGGCGGCGTGGCGCAGGCCTACTCCGAATCGGTTCCCATTCTGGTCATTCCGGCCGGCTATCCCCGCCGCTTGGCCCACTACTATCCGAACTTTAATTCCACGCTGAACATGCAGCACATCACCAAATGGGCTGAGCCCATCACCATGGGCAAGGCCGTACCCGAAGTATTGCGCCGTGCCTTTTTTCAACTGCGTAACGGTCGGCCCGGGCCGGTCATGCTGGAAGTGCCGCTGGACGTGATGAACGAAGACGTACCAGATAACTGGACTTACGTACCGTCCTACAGCGCCAAGACGGCACCCGCGCCAGACGATATCGCAGCAGCGGCTAACGCATTGGCAAGCGCGGAACGACCCGTGATCTACGCAGGACAGGGCGTGCACTATGCCAAGGCCTGGGATGAGCTGAAGGTATTGGCCGAAGCGTGGAATATTCCTGTCACCACCAGCATTGAAGGTAAGAGCGCCTTTCCAGAAAACCATCCCCTGTCCTTGGGGAGCGGTGGTCGGGCTAATGCACGACCGGTGAAAAAATACTTAGCGGATGCCGATGTCATCTTCGGCATCGGCGTGTCGTTTGCTTTAACGGCTTTCGGCGTGCCGATGCCTGCCAACAAAGACGGTTCGAAAACCATCATTCACGCTACCTTAGACCCCATAGACTTGAACAAAGACGTCCCCGCACAACACGGTTTGATTGGCGACGCCAAGCTGACCCTGCAAGCCTTGAACTCGGCCATGGAAACCTACTCCAAGGCGCCAGCCGAAAAACGCGCAAATGAACCCGAGAACATTGCGGCGATCAAGGCCGAATGGCGCAGCGAATGGCTACCCAAGCTGACCAGCAACGACACGCCAATCAATCCTTATCGGGTCATCGCCGAATTGGATCGCATGGTGGACAAAGACAATGTGGTCATTACCCATGACGCGGGCAGCCCGCGAGATCAGACCACGCCGTTTTGGGAATCCACCACGCCGCTGTCCTACATTGGCTGGGGCAAGACAACCCAACTTGGCTATGGCTTGGGTTTGGCCATGGGCGCCAAGCTGGCGGCACCGGAGAAGCTGTGCATTAACGTCTGGGGCGACGCGGCCATCGGCTTTACCGGCATGGACTTTGAAACCGCCGTGCGCGAGAACATTCCCATTCTGTCGATTTTGTTCAACAATTTTTCGATGGCCATCGAAATTCCGATCATGCCGGTATCCCAAGAAAAGTACGGGGCCATTGAAATATCCGGGCACTACGCCGACATGGCGAAAGCCTTTGGCGGTTACGGGGAGCGGGTGACGGACCCCAACGACATCGTCGCGGCACTGGAACGCGGCATCGAGGCGACCCGCAACGGTCAAGCAGCCCTCCTAGAATTCATTACCTGCTAAGAAATCGATATCAGCAACGAATAAACAGACATTGGAAAAATTCAACCAGACCATCAAACCAAGAGAGAAAAGATGAAAGCACGCGCAGTAGCCCTGAAGTCCCGCCCGGTGGGTATGCCAAAGACAGACGATTTTGAAATCATTGAAATCGACGTCCCAGAACCTAAGGACGGCGAAATACAGGTCAAAAACGTCAGCATGTCCGTCGATCCCTACATGCGCGGACGCATGTACGACCGCAAGTCCTACGTACCGCCCTTTCAGATCGGTGAAGTGCTAACCGGCGGCTGTATCGGCCAGGTCACCGCCTCTGCGCACCCTGACTTTAACGAGGGTGACTATGTCTCCAGCAGTTGGGGCTGGCGTGAGGCTTTCACCGCATCGACTGAAGGCATTGAGCGCCTGGGTGACATTGCCGCAGCTCCCTCTCAGTACATTGGTGCGATTGGCATGCCAGGGATGACGGCCTATGTCGGGTTACTGGAAGTCGGTGCGTTAAAAGACGGCGAAACCGTATTTGTCTCCGGTGCCGCCGGCGCTGTGGGCAGTATCGTTGGACAAATTGCCAAACTTAAAGGCTGCACGGTCATCGGTAGCGCAGGCTCCGACGACAAAGCCCAGCTGCTTAAAGACGAGTTGGGATTTGACTATGCTTTTAACTACAACGACGGCAGCATTGTTGGGCACTTGAAAGAAGCCGCACCTGCGGGCATTGACGTGTATTTCGACAACGTGGGTGCCGAGCATCTGCAGGCAGCGATTATGTGCATGCGACCCAACGGACGTATCCCCCTGTGTGGCGCCATTGCCACCTACAACGACACCGAAGCCCGCCCGGGCCCAAACAATTTGTCCATGGCCATTGGTCTAGGTCTCACACTGCGCGGGTTTATCGGCAGCAATGTCGCGCATATGGCACCCCAATTCCGTGCCGATATGGAAAAGTGGGTAGCCAGCGGAGAAGTCACCACCAAGGAAACGATCTACGAGGGTATCGATCAGGCACCCGATGCCTTTATCGGTTTGTTCACCGGCGCCAATACCGGCAAGATGATCGTTAACTTCTAGCGCTGTCCAAGGCGCTTACGGGGTTTACAGACGGAGCACTGCCTCCCTATAATGGTATTCAATTGAATACCATTATAGGTGACTCAATGACCCATTCTTCTCACGGCCTCGCCAGCAAAATGCTGCGCAAAGCATGGCAAGACAGTGGCTTAAGTCTGCGCCAGCTCGCCAAGCAGGCGAACACTTCTCACGCCACACTCAATGCCTATCTCAAGGGCGCGAAATGCCCGACCACGACAACCTGGGAGCGAATCATTGGTGCCTGCGGTTACTCGATGGACATTACGCTGCGTCCCCGCATCCGCTTCAGCAATGGCGTACCAAGAGGCGAGGAATTGGCCGACGTACTCACCTTGGCAGAGCAATTCCCTGTTCGCCACGACAAAATAGTGACACTGCCCATTTTTCCGCACACGGCCTGAGCCCAAGCCGATGAACCTAGTGGAAAAAATCCGAGCCTGCCATGACGCCTTGGCCGCCGCCCAGGTGCCTCATGCTTTTGGCGGAGCGTTGGCGCTGGCGTGGTGCACGGGTAGCGCACGAGGCACCATCGATATCGATGTGAACTTATTCGTTGGTCAAGAGCAGATTGAATCGGTACTCGCGGCATTGCCCGCAAACGTGTCGTGGAACAAGACGGATATCAAACGCCTGAGGCGCGATCTGCAGCACCGGCTTTGGTGGGACGGCACCCCGCTGGATCTGTTTTTCAACAGTACCGACTACCACGACCAATTGTTGCACCGGATTCACTGGGAAGACTTTGCCGGCACCCGGGTGCCGTTCATCAGCTGCCAGGATCTGGCAGTGTTCAAAGTGTTTTTTGACCGCACCAAGGACTGGGCCGATCTGGAAGCCATGTGGGCTGCAGGTACTCTAGACCTTGCCTTTGTTCGTGGTGTGATCACTCACTATCTGGGTAAGGACGACCCTCGCCTTATACGCTTGAGCGCCCTTACTACCTCGCCGGAGCAGGTCAAAGCCTAACTCGGCGTGGCGATATAACCCCATACCTTGTCGGCACCCAAGCCTGCCAAATGCTGGCCCAGCTTAGCTTGCCAATAAAACTCGTTGCCCCACTCGTCCCGCCAGGCCCAGAGTCTGCGTGTGAAGTGGTGTAAGCGATGTTCGTAGGTATAACCCATCGCGCCGTGCACCTGATGCACCTGCTCGGCGACAATACCCACCGCCTCACCTACACGGGCCTTGGCCGCAGCCACTTCTTGCTCGAAGCGCTCGGTGCCCATGGCGTCGACGCCGGCATCAGCCGCCCGTTGGGACGCCGCCACCTCGGCAGCGACCACGGCCAAGGCATGCTGAATCGCCTGAAACTTGCTGATAGAGCGTCCGAATTGGCTACGCTCGGCAGCAAACTGCAGGCCAAGATCCAGCACTGCCTGGAGGCAACCAGCCATCAAATTCACCCGAGCCAGCGCAAGCTGGGCATAGGGCGCATCCGTAAGCTGGATCTGTTGTTCTACTGCATCGACCACCAAGGTGTCTCGCGCTTCTCCCGCCAGGTTAGTGCCTTCTCCACTAACGGTCGCCGCATTGTACACGTTGACCTCGTAGCTGTCTGAGGCTACGCCAAGCACTATCGCGGCCTTACGACCCCAAGCTACCTGCACCAAACTGTCGGCGGCTTGCGCGCCAATACTGGCAAACCCTTCGGCTGGTGCACGTGTGCCCAGCCATTGATTGGCGAGCAAAATCTCAGCCATCGGCAATGGCACCGCAAAGCGTCCACACACTTTCAGAAAGGCAAACAGATCTCTGGTCTCGGTACCGCTGTTCACGGCACCAAGCTGATGAAAGCCATTGTCGACAATTTGCTGCCAGAGTTCGGTGGGAAAGGCCCCTTGTTCGGTGGCATCCCACAGTGCCTTGTCGCAGTGATCGGTGAAGATTTTCTCTGCGGTATCGATAATGAGTTGTTGTGTATCCATGATGTTTCTCCCGCGCCCCTTACCGCAAGCCTAAGCCGCGGGCGATCACGCCGCGCAGAATCTCTCGTGTCCCCCCCCGTAACGTGAACGACGGTGACAGCATCAGTGTCTCTTCGAAGGTTTCCCGGAATAAGCGCTGACGCTCTGCATCCACGGCACTGAGGTCGGGCACCACCCAGCGTGCAATTTCCGGCAGTACTTTTTCGAAGTTATTGCCCAGTTCTTTGACCAGCGCCGCTTCCACACCCACGTCCTTGCCTGCCTCCAACATGCCGGCAACAGACAACGACATGCGCCGCAGCGTCATAAAGTGCGATGCGATACGGCCAATGGCGGCCGCTTGATGCGGCGACGGGTTATCACCACAGATCCGCACCAGCTCCACGAAGACACGGAAGGACGACAAGAACCGCTCCGGTCCGCTGCGCTCATAAGCCAACTCGGATGTGACCTGCTGCCAACCATTACCCGGCTCGCCAACAATGCGATCCTTAGGTACCAACACGTTGTTGAACACCACTTCGTTAAAATCTTCACCACCCGCCATGTTGCGAATCGGCCGCACCTTGGCGCCATCGTTTTTCAAATCAACAATGATCTGAGAAAAACCCGCGTGGCGGTTTTCCGAGGCCGTATCAGTGCGCACTAAGCAAATAATGTAGTGATTCCGGTGGGCGTCCGTAGTCCATATTTTGGTTCCATTGATGCGGTACGCATCCCCTTCAGCGGTGGCAGTGGTCCGCACCGAAGCCAAATCAGATCCGGTGTCCGGCTCGCTCATACCGATCGAGAAATAGCTTTCGCCACGGGCAATCCCCGGCAGGTACTTCTGGCGCTGCTCTTCAGTTCCAAAACGCAGCAACAACGGACCACTTTGGCGATCGGCAATCCAGTGCGCGCTCACCGGCGCGCCGGCAGCAAGCAGCTCTTCGGTCACCACCAGACGTTCGAAATTGGTTTTATCGCTGCCACCAAAGGCCTCTGGCCAGGTCATGCCGATCCAGCCTTGCTCCCCTAGCTTTTGTGAAAACTCCGGGTCATGACCGGTCACAAAATCCGAATTAGGCTTGGGTAAATGAGCCCGATTGTCCTCGATGAAATCCCGCACTTGTAGACGAAGCACCTGGGACTCAGCATCCAAACTCACCCGATCGAATTGCAACACCGCCTCTCTCCTTCATTGACCTTTAACCGGATCACACTACTGAGCGGCGCAGGTTGATGCAATCTTGTCATTGGGTCGAAAGTTGTACAGCCACCACGCCGACCATAGAGCTGACACCGCAGGTATGGCACCATCTGCTCATGCTTAACCCAACCGAACTCAGTTACGCCTTCGAACCCGTCTTTGCGGACATCAAAGAACGCTCGACGGTGGTGGAGCGCTTCATCGACCGCAGCCTGTATCAGGTCTACGTCGCGACGCTCTGGTCTAACGTCGTACTCTCGCCGGGTGAAGCCGGCATTGAGGAAGAGGATCTCGAAGAACTGCATGACTTAGTGGTTGCGGAAATCAAAGACGTACTGGGCCAAGAGGAAGACCTAACGACGGTATTCAGCTTTATCAGCAGCAAAGCAGGGGAACAGGCCATGCTAGAAGCCAAGCTGAACCAGACCCACAAAGACTTGCTGCAGTATTTCTCCAGCATGATTCTCGATCCAGACGGCCACAAAAAGTGGATGGACGAGATTCGCGAAAATCTTTAGTTCGCCGGGGCCTCGCCAAGCACGTTCACCACAATAGATCGAGTTCGAGCACTGTGACGGTGCTCCCACAGGTAAATACCCTGCCAAACACCCAAGGCTAGCCTGCCTTCAATCACCGGCACAGCCACTTGCACCGCCGTGAGCGCCCCCTTGATGTGAGCGGGCATGTCATCCGGACCTTCTTCGGTGTGGGTATAAAGCGAATCCAGCTCTGGTACCAAGCGCGACAACCAATTTTGCAGATCAACTTGCACTGCCGGGTCTGCGTTCTCCTGAATCAGCAAACTGGCCGACGTGTGCTGGATAAAGACTGTCGCCAGTCCATCACCGACGCCGCTTTGCGCCACCGCCGCGGCAACCTGAGACGTGATGTCGTAAAGACCTTGGCCGTCAACGGACAAATCAAAGGAGTGGTTGCTCATATCTACGGTGCTTCGCTAGGTGTCGAGGTGCCAAAGGCTCAGCTGCGGGAAGTACGTGATCAGCATCAACGCCAGCAGCAGCACCAGCAAGAACGGCAGAGTCGCAGAATACAGCTCTGTTAAGGGCTTCTTGAACCGATAGCTGGCGATAAACAAATTCATACCCACCGGCGGCGTGAAGTAGCCGATCTGCATATTCGCGAGAAAGATGATGCCTAAATGCACCGGGTGAATGCCATAGCCCACGGCTACCGGGAGCAGCAGCGGCACCATGATCACAAGAGCCGAAAAAATATCCAGCATGGCCCCCAGAATCAGAAGCAAAATATTGAGCAAGATCAGAAAGCTTAGCGGATCCTCGATGTAGCGATTGATAAACACCAGCAACTGCTGAGGCACTTCGGCATCGACCAAGAAATTGGTAAAGGCTAAGGCGATGCCTAGAATCATCAAAATGCCGCCCACCATCACCATGGATTCCACCGCAACTTTCGACAGCTGACGCCAAGCGACCTCTTTATAAAGTACAACCTCGGCCAAGACGACATAGGCGGCGGTCACCGCTGCGGCCTCGGAGATCGCAAAGTAGCCGCCGAAAACGCCACCCAAAACGACGAAGGGAAGGGGCAATTCCCAGCGGGCCGCCCACAGCGCATTGCGTAAATTCTGTGTCGTAAACGGTATGCGAGGAATCACCCCGCCACGGTGTTGCCACACCGTCCAGCCAATCAACAGAGACAGCATCAAACACAAGGGCACAACGCCGGCGACAAAGAGTTCAATGATCGTAAAAGACTCGCCGACATCAATCTGTTGGGCGATCACACCGTACAAAATCAGGGGCACCGAGGGCATCAAAAGCAGACCCAAACTGCCGGATGTGGTTACCAAACCCAGACTGAACTTCTCGGTAAAACCCGCCTGTTTGAGGGCCGGTAAGAGCAAGGCACCCAAGGCCACGATGGTAACGCCGGATGCGCCGGTTAACGCAGTGAAGACCGCACAGACCACGAATGCAACGACGGCCAATCCGCTGGGCAACCAGCCAAACAAGCTTTGCATCAAGTTCACCAGACGAGTGGAGGTGTTGGATTCGCTCAGCAAATAGCCGCTGAAGGTAAACAACGGTAAAGCGACCAATAATGGCGTGTCGACAATGCGGTATAGCTCAATGGCGATAATCGCCAGATCGATGTCGGCGCTGTAAAAGCCGAGCATCGCGGCGCCCATGATAACAGCGAACAACGGCGCTCCGAGCACCGCCATAGCCAGCAGTAGCGCAATACCAAGCCAGATCACGATTTAAACGTCAGTAGAAGATAGCGCAGGGCCATGACACCGCCACCAATAGGCATAATGATCTCGCAGATCCAAGCCGGCACATTGCCAAAGGCGATGGCGCTGTCGACGTATTCGTAATACACAAACTGGCCACTGCCCCAAGTGAACAATCCAAGCACCACACAGGTGAACAAATGGGTCGATCTGACCAACCACTGTTGATCCTTGGGCTTGATCAGACGACTGAGCAAATCGATACGAATGTGACTGTCATCCCGTGACGCCACCATGGCTCCGACCAACGCCACCCAAAGTACAGTCACCCGAACCAAGGGATCGCCCCAATACAGCCCCGCATCGAAGAAGTTGCGCAGCACTACCTGACTGGCAGCTACACCGATCATGGTCATCAGCAACAACACCAAGATGCTGTCTTCGATTCGTCGCAGCATGGCCAGAGTTCGAGTCAACGGTGACTCGAACTGTGTATCGGGCTGAGATGTCATGTTACGGGTTGACGTTTTGGGCGCTGCGATATTCCTGCAGCAACGCTATCAGCTCGTCGAACATGGCAGCAGAGACGTATTCGTTCGCTTTCAGTCGCTGATTGGCACCATCGGCAATGCCGTACCATTCAGCGCGCTCTGCATCCGACGGCTGCAACCATTGCAAACCCTGATCGACCAGTGCCTGATTCGCGGCGTCATTGTCTTTTCTCGACGCTGCATCGACTCGGGCAACCGCGGCGCTGAGCTCTTCCGTGACAATGGCTTGCTCGCTTTCGTTCATGCGATTAAAGGCGCGTTCGGTGATCGCGAACAAGCCGTAGACGTACATCAAGGGAAGCTCTAGGGCGTAATCCACTTGGGTATGCCATTGCAGTGCGATGGCACCAATGGGCGGCGACCCAATGCTGTCAATGAGCCCTGTCTGCAAGCCGGTCAGGACATCGGCGATGGGCAATGGAATGGGGGTGATGTTAAACGACGAGTACGCCTTGAGCGCGCCAGGATCATTGTCCGGTGCCCACACCCGACGATCTTGGAAGCCCGCCACCGACGTAACCGGGTCCTTCATCATGGGATAGGCAAAACCCACTTCGGCCAGGCCGAAACCGACAAACTTTTGCTCGCGCAGACCGGCCATCAGCTTTTTGTCCAATCGCGCCCGAACATAGTCCACTTCAGCAGAGTCACGAAACACCAAGGGCAGGTTGTAGAGTGCGATATCTGGATAAGGCTGCATTACGCCGCCTGACGTCATTGCTGCACCGTGCAGTTGGCCGACCCGCAGTTTACGCAGTACGGCCTTGTCATCGCCCATCACCCCACCGGGATAAATCTTCAGCTTGACCTGATCGTTCGTGCGTTCACGAATGGCCTTGGCGGCTTGGCGTAGTTCGATCATCCAGCCGGTGCCCTCCGGCGATAGCGTGGCAATTTTCAGCGTGGTCGCTGCTCGGGCTGTCACGCCTAACACCAACAGAGCAATCATCGCCCCAACCTTTGCCGCCCAGTTGCTTGAAATGCCCATCCGTTGCTTCCTAAAAATAATCATCGCCACTATCCAACAATTGCTCGGCTCTTTCTTTCGCTACGGTATTCATCAGGGTCAGTCCCGGTGCCTGAACATCCGCAGCCATCACCTCTTGCAGCAACCTGTCGTGCAGTTCCCGATCGAACATCAGACGACCGTATTGGTCTGCCAGCATGACCTTCACCATCAAGTTTCGCTCTTCAGAAATTTGCAGTGCCCGCTCGAAATGCTGTTTACCCAGTTCCGGCCGACCACCCATCGCCGGCGGCAGCAGGGCTTCAAAAACACCAAGGTACAAAAAAGCACCGCCGTTCGCGTGTTGCGGTTCGAGTTCGGCCACACGCTGAATCAGCGCCTTGGCTCTACCCAATTGGCCGACCGCTCCGAAATCGGCGCTATTGGCCTGAATCCATCCGGCCCAAATGCTGCCCAAATTATAAAGGGTTGGCACGCTTTTGGGGCCTTGGGCATCAACCCAGGCGGAAAATTCTTGGAACGGACGACGCTCTAATCCGCAGGCGTCTTTGAGCGACAGACAGGTCGCATACAACATCTGCGTCTTGGCTTTGTTGTGCAACTGTCTCGCCCGTTCAGGCTCGTCAACGAAGGCGCCCGCGTAGGCCGAATGCAACTCGGCGGACTGCGCCAATAATTGCGGGCTGTCCGGAGACCCCGCCAACAGCGAGTCGATTAAAATCAAGTAAGCCGGCGCGCCATCACGGATCATCGCCGGATCGTCGCTATCCAAAATCGCCGTCGACAAATTCGCCGCCACTCCGCTGGTTAACGAACCAACAATACTGGCGCATCCACTGAGCAGCATCGCGCAGGCCAGTACCAAACAATCCCTTACCTTAACCGCGCGCAGGAGACGGAGCGTGTTCATCGGTGTTCGGATCCTTGTAGACGTGTTTCTGTCGCAATGAAAACAATGCCGCTGGTGTAAATCAACCTTGAAACGTCGATGGCATATACATTTATCGCCCTAAAACGACGACAACGGCAAAAATTGATTCCATTATTTCTGCACCAGTTCTGATGCCGCCTGCAACATCACCTCAAACGAGGGTCGCTCTTTGTATCCGGCGATGGCGAACTTTCCGCGCACCACACCATTCGCATCCAAAAGCAAAGCACCCGGATGCAGTATGCCGAAAGCGCGATGTCCTTCCGGATATTCCTCGTTAAGGATACCTAGAGCAGTCACATGGGCAGCCGCTTCATCGTGCAGTAGCGGATAGCCCAGCGACACTTTGTCGTGAAAAGCCTTTAGATCCACAACCGAGTCGTAAGTCATGCCGGCCACATTGACGCCCAGACCGTCGAATTGTTTTTGCCACGAAGCCAGTTCCACGAACTGGCGTTTGCAGTAAGGTCACCAAACCGCCGAGCGATTAAACAGCACCAGCAAGCCATTTTCACCGGTGAGGCTCGCCAGATTCTGTCGCACGCCATCCTGATCTGGAGCAGACAGTAGGGGCATGGGCACTTTAAGACGTGGCCCCCAGGCGTCGGCGTAGTCGTTCTGGTCCGCTTGCACCAACGGCATCGCCGTCAATAGCGCAATCATCCATACAGTCGCCGCAGCAACGGCCTGAGTTAACCTACGTTTACTCTGTGACATCCGGTTCATCAGTGTCCTAAAAGCGCCTTTTGTGAACTGAGGCGATTTAGTTAAGTTACGCCTAACGGACAAATAGAGCCACTCTAGGCAAGCACGAATCACTCAATTTGCCTGATGGTCAAGGTGCGCCCACACTCCCCCTTTCGATAAGATTTTCGGATTCTCAGCAGGAGCACAAACGATGACGACGGATTTGGTACTGATTGCGAAAAGTCAGGGCGTTACGACGGTTACCCTCAATCGACCCGAGGCTCTCAACGCGCTATCCGGCGCGCTGCGACAAACCTTGGCAGAAACCTTCTGCGAACTGCGCGACGATGCGGACACCCAGGTCATCATTCTGACCGGTGCCGGGCGTGCCTTTACCGTTGGCCTGGACTTGAAAGAGTTGGGCGGTGAAACCCAGTCCAGCAAAAACGACGCGATAACCGATCGCGATTTGGGTGAAGCCGTCGCCAGTGTGGGCAAACCCGTTATTGGTGCCATAAACGGTTTCGCGATTACCGGCGGCTTTGAAATCGCTTTGATGTGCGACTCTTTGATCGCCAGCCCCAACGCTCGCTTCGCCGACACCCATGCTCGGGTTGGCGTCGTGCCCGGGTGGGGCCTTTCTCAACGGCTGCCTCGACTCATCGGAATCAATCGAGCCAAGGAACTGAGCCTGACGGGCAACTACCTTGATGCCGACACGGCCTGCGCTTGGGGCCTGGTAAACAAAGTCGTCAGCGCCGACGAACTGCTGCCGACCTGCGAACGTCTGGCCCGTGACATCGTGTCCACCGAACCGGTCACGCGCGCCGAAATACGACGCATTATGGATGAAGGCTGGGCGGCAACGTTCGATGAGGGACTCGGCATCGAAAATACCGCGAACCGCGCCCACGCAACAAATCAACGACCATCCGAACAAGTCGCCTCACGCAGACAGCAGATACAAGACAGAGGCCGAACCCAAGCCGGTGACTAGGCTACAGGTCCATGAGCGCCTGTCGGGCTCCCAACAGCCCCGGGTGCTCATCCATGACCAGATAAAGGGGAATGGCTCTGGCATAGTCCGACAAGTCGCCGCGCTCATCAAATCGCCTGCGTAGTGGACTCGTGGGCAGCATGTCCGCCAACTTCGGTGCGATGCCGCCACTGATGTACACGCCGCCGCGTGCCCCCACGGTTAGGGCCAGATTGCCCGCGGCCCCACCCAGCAAACCCGCGAACGTTTCCAGAGTCTGATGGCACAGTGGTTCAGCGGCCAAACCTTGCTGGACAATCTCTTCGGCGGATTTCGGTACCGCTTCCATGCCCCAGATGCTGCTCATGGCCTGATACAGATTGACGATACCTGGCCCGCTGAGCACGGTCTCCCAGCTTACATGCTGATGCGTTTGGGCCAATACAGACCAAAGCTCTGCCTCCAAGAAAGAACCCGGGGCCAGATCGCCATGACCGCCTTCCGATGACAAGACCGTCAGCTTACCGGCGTCATTCGGCACCAAGGCTGCCATACCCAGACCTGATCCCGGGCCCAAAATCGCCTTAACCCCTGCCGCATCCTTGTCTCCACCAATCTGCACCAGTGCCTTGAGGTAGGGCACTGACTGAGCCTGAACAAAGAAGTCGTTGCAGAACACAGGGGATACGCCCAAGACCTCCTGCAGCGCGCGTTGGTTGAACATCAGTCCGGTATTGACCACGCGCACGGACAAACCGTCGCCACTCACCGGCCCTGCGACCGCCAGCACGCACTGAGCGACTGACGGGATCTCAAAGTGAGCACGAACGGCACGTAAGACGTCCGCACCATCGTTGAACTGAGTGGTCGGCAGCACGAGCAAATCGCTGATCCACTCATGCCGGCGGCTGACCAGACGGAATCGAGCGTTTGTCGCGCCGATGTCACCAACCAACCCCACACCCATGTCGTCGTCTGTTGACGTTGTACTCATAAGAACTGTTTTCCACGTTTCATGGCGAAGGGTAACGCGTTTGGCTTTTCCGAGGCCACATCGACACTGCCTACCCGCCCCCTCCCTTGCCGTTCCTCACACTATACGAGGCCAGATGAACTGATAAGCTGGGCAGCTCGAGTTTTGGGCAGAGCAGCGGAGAGCATCATGACCATCGGCGCAGGTATTGGTATTGCGAATTTCACTTTTGAAGATGGCAACGGCTTCTGGGAGTGGGTCAGTCTGTGCGACAACGGTGGCGTGGATTCCATCTGGCAGAGCGACCGCATCATCGAGAAAACACCGAATCTGGCAACCATGAGCGTTATGGCCGCATTAGCCGGTGGCAGCAAACGTCTGAAATTCGGGATGAACGTAGCCAGCATGGCGCTTCGCGACCCGGTATTGATGGCTAAGGCTTGCGCCACCATCGATGTATTGTCCAACGGTCGACTGCTGCCAGCCTTCGGCGTCGGCAGTGCCTTTTCTCGGGACTTTATCGCCACTGGCCGAGACACCAAGGGCCGCGGCAAGCGCACCGCCGAGGGTCTGCAAATCATGGCCCGCCTATGGAGCGAGGACAGCGTCAATTTTGAGGGCGAATACTACCGCCTGGAAGACGCCACCATTGCCCCCAAACCCGTGCAAAGCCCAATGCCACTCTGGGTGGGTGGCTCGGCGCCAGCAGCCATTGAACGTACCGCCAGATGGGGTACCGGTTGGCAGGCAGGGATTGAGACTGCAGCCGAAATCGAACCGGTGATCACCGCTATAAAAAAACGCGCGGCAGAGTTAAATCGAAAAATTGACGACGATCACTTCGGTGCCGGATTCGGTTTTCGCTTTGGCAGCGTCGATGATCCAGTCGTGCAGCGACACCATGCGGTTCTGGAAAAACGACTCGGCAAACAGCCCAAGGGCTACAGTGCCGTCGGCGGCGTAGAGGAGATGATGGCCTTAGTAGAGGACTTTCATCGCGCCGGAGCACACAAATTCATCCTGCGCCCCATCGCCATGGGCGCCGCCGACATGGTGGAACAGACTCAGCTGATGGTCGAGCAGCTGCTGCCCGCCATCAGTGCAATGAACTGAGTCAATATCGCCACGTCGTACGCTGAGGCGTTCCGCGTTAGAGTTTTTCCAGCCCTCGCGCTTGCGCCACATAACCTCGGTTGAACGTCGGACTGATGGTTAGATCGTTAATGCAGACGTGATTGGGCATCTGAGCCAAAAATCGAATCAACTCGCCGCAGTCTTCGGGCTGCACCATTTGCGCCCGATCTTCAGCAGAGACCGGCACTGGCCGATTGTCCAAGATCGGGGTCGCCACCTCGCCGGGACAAACCGCGCAAGCACGCACGCCGTGCACGCCGGCCTCCATATTGATGCTTTCGTTCATGGCATTCATGGCGTGTTTGGCGGCAGTGTAGGCCGGTCCGGTCACCACACTCACATGCTTACCCGCCCAAGATGAGATATTGATGATTAGCCCTTCACCCTGCGCCTTCATGGTGGGCAAAACCGCCTTGCAGCAGTAAAACGCTCCGTCTAAATCAATACGGATCACAGAATCCCAGTCGTCGAGACTGACGTTGTGCCAATTCCGGTTTTTGACATTAATGCCTGCGGACGCCACCAGCACGTCGATACGCCCGTGGGTTTCAATGATGCGTTGGGCCACATCGGCAACGGCCTCTTTATTGGCCACATCAAGCATTGCGATACGGGTGGAACCGCCACAGCTTGCCGCCGCCTGTTCAAGTTTTTCCATGCGCCTGCCGGACAAAACCACGTGCATACCGGCTTCCGCTAAGGCGATCGCGCCAGCCTCACCGATACCCGTGCCAGCTCCCGTGACCCAAGCGACTTTGTTTTCAAGGTTACGCAGCATATTCTCTCCCCCGTCGTGTCAATATTTGGTTTGCAATGACCATAACACGCCGAAAAACAGGAGAAGACATGGGCAGTCGCACAGCTATCCACTTGGCCGAAATCGAAAACGACGGCTACACCATTATCGAGAATGTCATGAGCGACGATTTGATGTCGCGCATTCGAGAAGAACTGGCCCCCTACTGCCAAGGCAAGCTCCTGGGTCGAAACAATTTCGAAGGTACACACACAGAGCGGGTCTATGCCTTACTTGCCAAGGCCCCCTCCGTTGCTGAAATCATTGAGCACCCCGCGACCCTTGCGTTGATCGACCAGCTGCTGCCGCCAAATTATCTGCTGTCTGCAGCGTTATCGATTTTGGTTCACCCGGGCGAGACTCCCCAACCGTTTCACTACGACGACGGCATTGCGGGACTTCCCGTATTCAAGCCCCGCCCCCGTTTTGGCGTAAGCACGATCTGGGCATTCGATGATTTCACCGACACCAATGGCGCGACGGAAGTGATACCCGGCAGCCATCGGTGGGCCGAAGATCGCGAAGCCCGGGAAGCGGAAGTCGTCAAAGTGCTGATGCCTGCAGGTTCTGTTGTGGTCTTTGACGGCGCCCTGATTCATCGGGGGGGCGCCAATACCTCTGCCGCTGACCGACTGGCGATTACGCCCCAATACTGCAACCCGGGGCTGCGTCAAATCGAAAACATGGTGCTGGCAGTGCCGCCGGATGTGGCAAGCCGCTACAGTGAGCGTATTCAAAACATGCTGGGGTATAACATTATTGAACCCAGCTTCATGGGCTATGTGGACGGCGTGCATCCTAAAAAATTGATCGATCAATCCTATCAAGGCCGTAAGTATCGGCCTGAATTACCACCTTCCTAAGTGTCGACCCAGCCCACTATGACGGTCGTGCAATTCGTTCCCAACCTAAACAGCGGCGGGGTGGAACGCGGCACCCTAGAGATCGCTCAAGCCTTAGTGGATGCTGGCCATCGATCCCACGTCGCCTCAAACGGCGGTCGTCTGGTGGAAACCTTGGAGTCTCAGGGCAGTACCCATCATCATTGGCCGCTGCATCGAAAGTCTCCCGCCACCCTACTTCGGGTTCGCGCCTTGAGACACTGGCTGGAATCATTACAGCCGGACATCGTGCATGTTCGGTCACGCATGCCGGCATGGATCGTCTGGCTGGCCTGGCGCGGCATGAACCCGGCGACCCGGCCGCGTTTGATCACCACACTGCATGGGCTGCACTCGGTCTCCTGGTACAGCAAAATCATGGGCCGAGGTGAACTGGTCATCGCCGTTTCACAAACCGCAAAGCAGTACCTTATCGATCACTGCAATGTACCGCAGGAATCGATTCGTGTGATTTATCGCGGCACAGATCCCGCCGAATTCCCTCGGGACTATCAACCCAGTGATACATGGCTTGCCAAATGGCGCGCGGACTTTCCGCAGCTACAGGGCAAACGCATCATCGCCCTGCCCGGCCGCCTGTCACGGCTGAAGGGACACCACCATCTGGTGACCTTAATTCGTCACCTGAAAAACCAAGGCATCACAGACGTCGCCGGGATCATTGTTGGCGGCATAGACCCGCAGCACGACAGCTACGTCAGCGAGCTCAAAGCCAGCATCCACGAGGCTGGACTAAACGACGAGATCGTCTTCACCGACCACCGAACCGATATGCGCGAGATCTACGCCATATCAACCTTGGTGCTTGCGGTTTCAAACAAAGCCGAATCTTTCGGTCGAACGGCTTTAGAGCCTCTGTGCATCGGCACGCCAACCGTAGGCTTCGATTTGGGCGGTGTGGGCGAAATTTTAGCCACTCTGTTCCCAGCGGGCCGCGTGCCCAATCAGGACAGCCAAGCACTATGCGATACGGTTGCAGAATTGCTGACCGCGCCCGCGCCACCCATTGCGCCGAATACGGAATTTCTGCTGAGCAACATGTGCGAGCACACACTTCAGACCTATGCTGAACTGGTGTCCGAAGGGGCGACGCAGCCATGAGCCTATGGTGGTTGTTACCCGCGTTGATCCTTGTGTTGGTAGTATCCGCCCGTTATGCATGGTGGAAACCTTCCTTGCCCGACCACCTGCCTCGGGTGCTGATGTATCACATGATCAGCTCCCAGGGGACGTCAAAAAAACACCGAGGATTGCGAGTTGATCCGGTCATGTTCGAGCGGCAGATCGCTTGGCTTGCCGGCAACGGATGGGAATTCGTCACCCTGTCGACGCTGACCGAACGCGGTTTCAGCGGCGGCAAACAGGTCGCCATTACTTTTGATGACGGCTACGAGGACAATATGCGCAATGCGCTCCCTGTGCTGCAAAAGTACGATGCCAAGGCCACCCTTTACTTAGTGGTGGACCGTCACGACAACGACTGGTCGGTCAAGAAAAAAGCCCACCACAATACCGGCGAGCTGGCAGCTGAACCCAAGCTTTCCGATCGACAAGTCCGTCAATTGATCGACAGCGGAGTATTCGAGCTCGGCGGCCACACGCTCACTCACTGTCATCTGCCCAGCACGCCTTCGGATGAAAAAGCGCAGGAAATCGGCGCCTGCCGGCAAGTCTTAGAGGAGACCTTTGAAACCAGCGTCACCTCGTTTGCCTATCCCTTCGGTCTGTTCAGCGCAGAGGACGTCAACTTAGTGCGGGAGGCTGGTTTCAGTAACGCCGTCACCACCGACGAAGGCATTGACGGTGCTGGCGGCAGTAACACAGACCCTTGGCGTCTGCGCCGCATCAAGGTATCCGGCAAGGACAACTTTTGGGCGTTCAAAATTCGCATGCGTATTGGCTTTCGCGGCTATCTCTAGCCTCGCGCATCTCGACAACAAGGAAATAAATCCCCCATGGATCAGGCACCTACATGTACCAGCAAAGAAGAACTCATACGCCAAGATGAACGCATCAGCGAATTGGAGTCGCGACTGGAATTTCAAGACGAGACCATTCAAAAGCTCAGCGATGAAATGGTGCAGCTACAAGGCAAGCTGTTTGCCCAGGACAAACAGCTCAAACGTCTGATGGACAGGCTACAGGCAGCCGCAGGTGATGAGGACGGCGCAGATCCCAACCAAGTGGAACCGCCACCACCTCATTATTAGACCTCAACGCACCTAGCCATTGATGCTTCCGAGGAACTCCAGCGTCCGCGCATAAGCACCGTCTTCGGTGTCCATAATGGCCGCATTGAAGTCGGTAACACCCAAATCTTGAAACCGTTTGATCTGGCCGCGCAGCTGATTTTCGTCTCCAACGATGGCGATATCCGCCGGACCTGCCGCGCCTTCTCGATCAAGCATGGCCCGATAGCTGGGTAGCTGGCCGTACACCGTGAGGTCTTGGGCAATTTTTTCCTTCGCCTGATCAATATTGGTAGTGAGCACGATGGGCATGCCAGCAACAATTGCGGGATCTTGCCGGCCTGCAGCATGAAAGCTCGGGATAATGTGCTCTTCCATTGTCTTTGGCCCCACCATCCATGTATTGGTGCCGTCCGCCAACTCGGCTGTCAATTTGATCATCGCCGGGCCTAGGGCCGCCACAACCACGGGCAGATCCGTCGCGCCGGGAATATCCAAGGTCAGGCCCTGCACATTGTATTGTTCGCCCTGATAGCTTGCAGTTTCACCGCGCAACAGTGGCATCAAGACATTCAAATACTCACGCATGTGTTTGGCTGGCTTGTCATAGCTCATACCGAACATGTTTTCGATCACCACCTGATGGGACAGGCCGATGCCGAGGGTAAATCGGTTATTGCTGGCAGCAGCCGTGGTCAGCGCCTGTTGAGCAAGCGCACCCGGATGACGCGGGTAGGTTGGGGTCACCGCGGTGCCCAACCGAACCCGGGAGGTCTCGCGACCGATCAGGGCCAAGGTGGTAATCGCATCGTAGGAGAAAATATTCGCGATCCAGACATGGTCCAGACCCGCCGCCTCAATCTCCATGCCCAGCCGTACCACGTCGTCAATGGACTCCTTGGTGCCGTCCGCTCCGATCATCGCTCCAATACGCATCGTTTAGTTCCCCCATAGTATGAATCAGCCCCGAAGGCTCACCCAAATAGAACAACGACGCAACCGAGCTAGCTGTTCTGCAGCGGTCGCGGCTTTCATTTTTTTTGCACATCCTTGCGGGCATACTTCGCGCCCTCATTCAGAAATTTGGACAATTCATGTCAACAAAAGAAACCGTCGCTATTTTGGGCGGCACTGGAGATCTTGGTACCGGTTTGGCCATTCGCTGGTCGAAAGCTGGCTACAAAATCGTTATTGGCTCACGCACCCAAGAAAAGGCTGATGAGGCCGTTGCCGCACTGAAGGCACTAAGCCCCGATACGCCTGCCGAAGCGATGGAGAACGGGGCTGCCGCCAAAGCCGGTGATATCGTCGTGTTGACGGTACCTGCCGCGCACCAGATCTCAACGCTAGATGCCGTCAAAGACGACCTCAAGGGTAAAATTCTGATCGACGTCACGGTGCCCTTGGTGCCACCCAAGGTCGGCACGGTACAAATGCCAGAAGAAGGCAGCGCGGGTAAGCGCGCCCAAGACTTCCTGGGTGAAGACGTACACGTCGTCAGCGCCTTCCAAAACATCGCAGCCCACTTGCTGCAGCAAGACGTGCAAATCGAATGCGATGTGCTGGTCGCCGGCAACAGCAAAGAAGCCCGCGCACGCATCATCGAGATGATCGGCGAAGCTGGCATGAACGGCTGGCACGCTGGCCCGATTGCTAACGCTGCCGCCGCTGAAGCGCTGACCTCCATTCTGATTCAGATCAACCGCAGCGGTATCGTCTCGCACTCCGGTATTAAGATCATCGGTCAGGAACACTTAGCACGATGGATACCGAACAGACCGAAGCGCCTCACTTTCGCGTGATCGGTCTGCCCGGCATCGGCATGATCGAACACGGTGACGACCTGGTCGTCGCCATTGTGGACGCACTAGAGCACAGCGGATTGACGCTGGAACATGGCGATGTGGTTTGCGTTGCGCAAAAAATCATCTCCAAGGCCGAAGGCTGTCTGGTATCGCTCAGCGATGTAGAACCCACGGAACAAGCTAAAGAATTGGCGACGGCGACCAACAAAGACCCACGCATGGTGCAGCTCATTCTGAACGAGTCCAGTGAAGTGATGCGTCACAAACCCAACGTCTTGGTGGTTCGACACAAACTCGGCTTTGTTGGTGCCCATGCGGGAATCGACCAGTCCAACGTCGACCACAGTGAAGGCGAAATGGCTCTGTTATTACCGAAAGACCCAGACGCATCTGCCGCCGCCCTGCGCGACGGTTTACAAAAACGCTATAACACCGATTTGGGCGTGGTCATCACCGATTCCCACAATCGCGCTTGGCGAATGGGCACCATTGGCAGCGCGATCGGCTGCGCTGGCATCACTGTGCTAGACGATTCCAGAGGCGGCGAAGACATTTACGGCCGCACCCTGCAAGCCACGTTAATCAGTCGTGCTGATGCCTTGGCGGGCACCGCTACGCTGATGATGGGTGAGACCACTGAAAAGTTGCCTGTGGTGATTTTGCGGGGTTTACCGCCTGAGCAAACGCTGAGTGATGATCCAAGACAAAACGCGCAGCTGATCAACCGCCCGCTCGACGAGGACATGTTCCGCTAATGCCAAGGCCGCAAAAAATACTGGCGATTACCGGCGGTGTTGGCGGTGCCAAGCTCGCATTGGGCTTGTCCAAAATTCTGAATTCCGAGCAGCTAATGTTCGCTGTCAACGTGGGTGATGACTTCACTCACCTTGGCCTACACATCAGCCCGGACATCGACAGCCTGACCTACGCGCTGGCGGAAGAGAACAATCAAGAACTGGGCTGGGGACGCTCCGGAGAGACCTGGCAATTCATCGACACCTTAGGCAGCCTCGGCGGCGAGGATTGGTTCCGGCTAGGCGATAAAGATATGGCCTTGCACACACGCCGCAGCCAACTGCTGGGCCAAGGCACATCGCTGACCGACGCCACAGCGGAACTTACCCGGCGCATGGGTATCGAACACACCGTTGCGCCTGTCAGCGATGACCCCATTCGCACCGTCGTGCAAAGCGATCGCGGCGAACTAGCGTTTCAGCACTATTTTGTGCGTGAGCGGTGCGCACCGGCTGTGAGCGGCTTTTATTTTGACGGCATGCAAAACGCTACCTTAAACCCCGTTATCACTGCATGGCTGGCAGATTGCGACGGCATCATCATCTGCCCATCAAACCCCTTTGTTTCAGTCGCACCGGTGATTGAAGTACCTGGATTTCTTGAGGCCACAGCTCACATCCCAACCATCGCGGTATCGCCGATCGTCGCCGGCGCTGCCATCAAAGGACCAGCGGCAAAGATGATGCAAGAACTGAACATTCCTGCCACCGCCGTTGCCGTTGCCGAACACTACCAGTACCACTATCCCGGCCTGCTCGATGGTTTTGTCATCGATGTATCCGACGGCGAAAGTCTCGACGCAATCGCCCTGCCTTCAGTCGCGATCCAGTCTGTGATGAAAAGCCTAGAAGACCGAATTGCACTGGCCGAGCGGTGCTTGGCGTTTTTTGAGGAGCTAACGACATAACGCCAAATCCCTCAAACGCGCTCTTGCCCGCCCCCGCAGTCGACACAAGAACCTCGTCGTCAAGATGGAACCGAAGATAACCCTAGCTAGACCCGCCAAAATCCCCGCTATCGCCACCGATCTGGGCATGATAGGTTTGTAACGTTTTGTAACTAACCGCCGGTCAACGGCCGTTCGGTTCAAGACGTTCGAGACAGACAAACGTTTACGACAACTCAGTTGCACAAATTAAAGGAGTGCGAATAGGGGTCGCTAGCGTCCGATTAACAAATAGGAGATGCCAATGTGGGCGATTGTTCCCATCAAGACGTTCGAGCGAGCGAAACAACGACTGGCTAACGTCTTAAACGAGGAGGAACGACGATCGCTGATGCTGGCCATGGCCCGCGACGTCCTGACCTGTTTGTCTAAAGCCAAAAATCTTGACGGCATCTTGATTGTGTCTCGCGCTGCTGAAGCCGACGTGCTCGCTTCCGCTTTCTCCACAGAACGTTTCGCCGAGAGTCCCCACACCAATCTTGCCGGCGCCCTAACCCAAGCGACGGACTATCTGATCAAGCACTTTGACGCACAAGGCGTTTTTATCGTGCCCGCTGATGTTCCCGGCATCACGACTGAGCAGGTAGACGAACTGATTGCAGCAAATACGTCTGTGACCCTGCTGCCCGACGCTGAAAACGTCGGCACCAACGGCATGATCTGCAGCCCGCCGAAGATCGTGCCCTTTATTTTTGACGGCAAAAGCTTCAAGCCTCATGCGGATGCCGCGTTTGCTCGCAACATTACGCCGCGCATTATTCCCGGCAGCTGTTTTGCCTTGGATATCGACACCCCTAGCGACCTGCAAACGTTGCTCGCCAATCAACCGCGCAGCCAAACCGCTAGCTATCTCAATCGTTCCGGCATCGTCGATCGCTTGACGACAAGACAGAATCAACCGGAGAAACAGTCATGAATGCTGCGCTACAAAACGTATTGGCTGGCGAACGGCTGGCGGATTCCGACGCCTTGGCCCTTGCCGATTTCACGAATACCCGGGCACTGGCCGATGTAGCTTCCGTTCTCCGCGATCAAGGCTTTCGCAACACGGTGACCTATTCGCGCAAGGTCTTTATTCCTCTGACCCACCTGTGTCGGGATGTTTGTCACTACTGCACCTTCGCTCAGGTACCGCGCAAGGTTATGGCGCCGTACATGAGCATCGAAGAAGTGCTGGAAGTCGCACGCCACGGCGCGTCAATGGGCTGCAAGGAAGCGCTCTTCACCTTGGGTGAAAAACCCGAACTGCGGTACAAGGCCGCTCGGGATGCACTGGCAGAAATGGGCTATGAGTCCACTACCGACTATCTGTTTGCTGCAGCAAAAGCCGTATTTGAAGAAACCGGAATGCTGCCTCATTTGAACCCAGGCAATCTGGAGCCAGAAGAGCTGGCCAGACTGAAAACCGTTTCGCCTTCCATGGGCATCATGCTGGAGTCCGCATCGGAACGGCTGTGCGAAAAAGGCATGCCGCACTACGGCTCGCCGGACAAAATTCCTGCTGTACGACTGCAAACGCTAGCCAATGCTGGCATCGCCGCCGTGCCCTTCACGACAGGCATTTTAATCGGCATCGGGGAAACCCGACTCGAGCGCATTGAAAGCCTGCTGGCCATTCGTGAGATCCACGAACAGTACGGTCATGTGCAGGAAATCATCGTCCAAAACTTCCGCGCCAAAGCCGAAACAAAAATGGTCAACGCACCTGAGCCAGACCTGAATGAGCTGCTTTGGACCATCGCCATGGCTCGGCTGATTTTTGGCCCGAGCATGAGCGTGCAGGCTCCGCCGAATTTGAGTCCGGGTGTACTGCCGCAAATTGTGCATGCAGGCATCAACGACTGGGGCGGGGTGTCACCGGTCACTCCTGACTTTGTGAATCCCGAAGCCCCATGGCCGCACTTAGACGACTTAGTGAGAGAAACCGCCTCTGCAGGCAAATACCTAACCGAGCGACTGACCATTTATCCCGACTACGCCACGGACTTGGATCGATGGGCGCATCCAGACCTGCATGTCCGCGTGCTGGAGATGATCGATGCTGAAGGCTTTCCGCGTACCGACGATTGGTGCCCGGGTGATGTTGAAATCGCCCCGCCATCAGAGGTCATGAACGCCATTGTGAATTCACCCAAGCATGTCAGCCAAGACATTCTGACCATTCTAGACAAAGCCAAAACCGGCGACGCACTGGCTGAATCCGACATTGTTCGCCTCTTTCAAAGCAGGGGTGATGATTTTACCGCAGTGGTTCAATGTGCGGATGCCCTGCGAGCAAAGACCAACGGCAACAGTGTCAGCTTTGTCGTCAACCGGAACATCAACTACACCAACATTTGTTACTTCAAATGCCAGTTCTGCGCGTTTTCAAAGGGCAAACTGTCGGAAAACCTGCGTGGCAGGCCCTACGATTTATCCGATGAAGAACTCACTCGACGCACTCAAGAAGCCTGGGAGCGTGGTGCAACAGAAGTCTGCATGCAAGGTGGTATCCACCCGGAATACACAGGCGAGACCTACATCAACATCGTGCGCACGGTTAAGGCCGCAGAGCCCAACATGCATGTCCACGCGTTCTCACCGCTGGAAGTTTGGCAAGGTGCCGCCACCTTGGACCTTGAGGTGGGCGAATATTTGCAGCAACTCAAGGACGTAGGTCTGAACACCCTGCCCGGTACCGCGGCAGAAATATTAGACGATGACGTCAGAGAGATCATCTGCGCCGATAAGATCAATACCGAGCAATGGCTGCAGGTTATGGAGGCGGCCCACGGCATCGGCTTCAAGACCACGGCGACCATCATGTATGGCCATGTTGAGAAACTCCAACACTGGGCCCGCCACATCATGCGGGTGCGGGCACTGCAGGAGCGCACTGGCGGATTCACCGAATTTGTTCCCCTGCCCTTCGTGCATATGGAAGCGCCCATGTACCTCAAGGGCAAAGCTCGCAAAGGGCCGACATTCCGCGAGGCGGTGTTAATGCACTCTGTTGCACGGCTGGCACTGCACGGACAAATCAGCAACATTCAAGCCAGCTGGGTGAAAATGGGCCATGAAGGCGTGAAGGCGTGCTTAAACGCAGGCTGCAATGATTTAGGCGGCACTCTGATGAACGAATCCATCAGTCGCGCGGCCGGCACCCAACACGGCCAAGAAACCAACCCGCGCCAAATGGCGAACTTAGTACGCCGCTTGAACCGTGATCCGCAGCAGCGCTCTACGGCCTACGGCAAGGTAAGCGATGAACGCATCAAGGCGGGACAGGCCCAAGGCGAGCTACTGGAAATCATCAACACGCCTGCGGAAAAATACGAACGCAAACCCCCGGCATCTCAGTTGATCCGAAATCCGGCACCGGCGCGTAAAAAACTTGCAGACCAGTCGGGAGGGTAGTTGAGTTCGAATGAAAAGACCCCCTAATGCCAGCCATAACCCAGACCGAGTTATGGCCAGCTACGGGAAAAGCCGCAGGATGATCGACCTCGTTCTCTCTCGAGCACGCTAACCCGAATTTTCTTCCCATCAAAACGTGTTACGCATGCCATCGAATCCGCTATGGTGGGTGGTGAGGAAACCGTTCGCCACTGCCCACTGCTGAGGCCGAACATTAGGGAGGGAAACACCATGACAAAAATCAAATACGACTTCGGCAGCGGTCGATCGGACCCGGAAACATTCCCCGTCGCAGCACTGCAAGCGGCTGCGAGCAAGGTCATCGAGGAGCAGGCCGAGGCGTTGACTCAGTATCCTGGTGACTTAGGCCATGCGGGTATGCGTGCGGCCATGGCACAGCGGGAAGAAGACCGCGAGGGCATCAGTATCGACCCCAATCACTTGCTGCTGACCAACGGCTCCATGCAGGGGGTGACCCTTACCGCTGAGGCGCTGCAGGAAAATCATGGTGACACGGTACTGGTGGAAGAGTACTGCTATCCAGGCACATTGAGTGCCTATCGCTCGCTGAAATACGACATGGTCGGCATTCCGCTGGACGAGGGCGGTATGTGTCCCGACGCGGTGGAGCGCGAGCTGGATCGACTCAACAAAGAAAAACGTCTGCCCAAATTCATTTACACCATCTCCACCTATCAAAATCCGACCGGCTTCGTGATGCCTCGAGCGCGCCGACTGCAGATTATCGAAATGGCCAAACACTATGGCGTGCCCATTGTGGAAGATAACTGCTACGCAGACGTGCACTACGACGGGCCGCTGGAACCCGCGTTCTACGCCTTGGATGACGACCCGAATCAAATCTATCTGTGCTCGCTGTCCAAAATTTTGGCGCCGGGATTGAGGTTAGGCTATATCTACGCCCGCCCGCCCATGCTGGAGAAGATTCTCGGACGTCGGCACGACGCGGGCAGTAACTACCTCGCCGCAGCCATCGCCGCGGAATTCTATCAGGACGGTATTCAAAAACATGCCATGGCAACAAACCCAGTGCTCAAGGCAAAACGCGACCTCACCCTACAGGGTCTGGAAACCGAGCTGGGCGATATCTGCGTGTGGTCAGAGCCAGTAGGCGGGCTGTTCATTTGGGTACGCTTACCCGATGATGTAGACACCAAGGCGCTCCGGCCCATGGCACTAGAGCAGGGCGTGAATTTTCTGCCGGGCCAGAGCTTTCACTATCAGCGAGATCACGTCCCTTATCTGAGACTGGCCTTCGGCCACCTCACGCTGAACCAAATCAGCGAGGGGTTGCCGATTTTAGCCCGCTGCATACAAAGCTGCCGAGGCAGCAATGAGGGTCGGGATTTCGATACGTTGTT
>JAACDS010000159.1 GCA_009936895.1 Pseudomonadota bacterium | reverse complement strand
CCGGTGTCGATTATGATTTTCTGAGTTTTGAGGCCCGAGCGGCGTCAACAAGCCGACAAAAAAGAGAATTAAAAGTGAGCGACCCTTTGGGCCTGAAGCCTGCCATACGAACCGTTGAAGACTATCCCATTCCTGGCATCACATTCAGAGACATCACGAGTCTGCTGGAGACCCCCTCGGCATTCGCCAAGGCATGCCAGGAATTGAGTCGACTGAGTGAGGCTTATGCTCCGACTGCGGTGGTCAGCATAGAAAGCCGTGGCTTTATTTTCGCAGGGCCTATCGCCTGTGACCTGTCCTTGCCGCTGGTGTTAGCGAGGAAACCCGGCAAGTTACCCAACGAAGCACATCGCAAAGAGTTTGATTTAGAGTACGGCAGCACATCGCTGGAAATTCAAAAGAATACCGCGTTGACCGGGACGGATAGAGTCGTGATCATTGACGACCTGATAGCCACTGGTGGCACGGCGATCGCGTGTGCGGAATTACTCGAGGAACGCTTCTTCGTTCTGCCAGAAAATATTTTGATTTTGGCGCTGATCGATTTGCCCGTTCTGGGAGGAAGTAGCCTTATCTCGAGTTCGGGCTACAACGTCGGGTCGTTGATCGAGTATCGGTAACACAAGCGGCACCTTTTGATAAAATGTCGTCTTGTATCTGTTGAGATGGATGCTGGTTGAGCACATCGAAATAGCCATATGACCGGGAGATTCGCGATGTCAAAACTAACGATGCAAGGTATTGAAAACCCGTATCTTGAAGGTAACTTCGCGCCAATTGCTGATGAAGTGACCGCAACCAACCTGCAGGTTGAGGGCGAACTGCCGAAAGAGCTAAATGGCCGATATCTGAGAAATGGGCCCAACCCCATCGATCAGGCTTCCCAGCCCAATCATCATTGGTTTGTCGGTTCGGGAATGGTTCATGGCATTCGCTTGCGAGAAGGCAAGGCCGAGTGGTATCGCAATCGCTATGTTGGCTCCAAAGAATTGAGTGACTTCAGAGGGCAGCCAGACATTTCAGGCCCAAACTGGAACGACTCGACAGGTGGTCCTAACACCAACGTGGGTACTTTTGTAGGCAAAACTTGGGCAATGGTTGAGGCGGGAAGCACGCCGGTGGAGCTTACCTACGAGTTGGAAACTGTTGGTAGAAACGATTTTGAAGGCACACTACCCGGAGCCTTTACCGCGCATCCTAAAATTGATCCAGTGACCCGGGAGATGCATGCCATGGTGTATGCGTGGCCGCAGTGGATGGATCATGTTCAGTACGTGGTGGTGGGCACCGATGGCAAAGTACGCAAGACCGTCGACGTGCCGTTGCCGGGTATGACGATGATGCACGACATGTCACTGACCGAAAAATACGTAATCATCTACGATCAACCAGTAACCGTTAATTTCGATCTGCTCACCACCCACAGCCTCCCATTCCAGTGGAATCCAGACTACGGGAATCGGGTGGGTTTGCTGCCCAGAGAAGGCACCGCCAACGATATTGTTTGGATCGATGTACCGATGGGCTATTGTTTCCACCCGATGAATGCTTATGACAATGCGGATGGCAGTGTCACCATCGATTTGTGCAACTACCCAAGGATGTTTGATCGTGACTTACTTGGGCCGTTTGGCGACTCACTGTCTCGACTCGAGCGCTGGACCCTCAATCCTGTGGCTCGACGCGTCAACATTGAGGTGATTGATGAAAGCCCCAACGAATTTCCGCGACACCGACACGATGTTGGAAACCAGCCGTATCGGTACGGCTACTGTGCCTCACCGAGTAATGTTCCCGGACAAGGGTGGCCTAGGTTGAAACACGACTTGAAAACAGGGGCGCGAATGGTCTTTGATCATGGCCCTGGCAAGGCTGCCGGCGAACCCGTGTTTGTCGCGAAAGAAAACGCAGACGGCGAAGATGCAGGTTATCTGATCACGTTTCTTCATGATCTTGGCAGCGCATCAACCGAGTTCGTTGTCATGGATGCTCAGGATTTTGATCGTGGCTATGTTGCCAAGGTGAAATTACCCCAGCGCATTCCTTTTGGTTTTCACGGCAATTGGTCAAGTGATGCAAGCGTCCCGCCAAGCGAAGCGCAAACCTGAGATCTTTATGCAAGGGGTTGAGCGGCCCTATCGCCGTTGGGCGCTGCAAAAACGCTGATATTAGGCAAGTGCAATCAGGCTGAACCGGCTCCGTTTTCGGTAAAAGAAAACCCAATCCACTGTCTTTTTTGATAGTTGCCGCTGAGCTTGCTGAAAAAGTCGAGTAGGTGCATCTGCCAACCGTATTTACTTCGCAGCGCGCGGTAGGCCCGGCGAATCTTTTTTTCATCGTTTTCCAGCCAGCCTTTGGCTGTGAATGATTCACCAGTGATTTTTCCTGACACGGTGCAAGGCGCTACCTGAATGCTTTGAAAGTTTCGCAGGCGCTTCACTTTGCCGGCGGAGCCTGCGGAAAATACATAGTAGGTCTCGTTCGCAGAGGCAAACCAAACAGGAGTCCATACCCAGCTTCCGTCACGTTTTTGCGTGGCTATTGAAGCGTATTTTTGTTTATCGGATATGGACACATTGGCCCCCTCGACCGAAACGTGGCGGGCAGTATAGTCAATGTCGACATAGAGCGCGCGCCGGAATCGAAGTAGCGGCAGGGTGACCGACAGTCCGCAGTTGCCCTTGGCGGGTTTGAAATGAGCTGGCAGCTGTGTTCCCCTGCAAAATCAACGAACGGTTCGTGCGATGCCATGGACGAGCTGA
Organism: Pseudomonadota bacterium; assembly: GCA_009936895.1. Classification (GTDB taxonomy): domain Bacteria; phylum Pseudomonadota; class Gammaproteobacteria; order Pseudomonadales; family Azotimanducaceae; genus UBA4421. Next base: position 3,812 of record JAACDS010000159.1, on the reverse strand, counting down.
GGTTTGGTTTCCGCGTTTGCACTCCTGAGGAGTACGACATTGGGTCACGCGTTTTGATGTGTCTGATACCGGTGTCGGAGGAGCACCAGGGAGCGATTGTGCGGTTTACGAGACCAAGTCGTTATGAATGACGTTCAACATCAACTATCACCTAGAGAAACGCTCGGGCGACTGGTAGTCACCCCAGTCAAGCGACGTCCCAATGGAGTGCTCAATGGATTATCTGCCCTACACAGTCACCACGGATACCGGTGATACATTCGATATTGAGTTTCCGCTGAACGCGCATACCGAAGACAGTGTCCGTGTTCATCAACTGCTAACGACCCTAATGAATGCCCTCGCCAGCGATCTGAAAATTCTCGGCGAGACGTCCAATGGCGATATTCTCCAAGCGGTGAGCATGGCGTTGGCGATACGTGCCCGAATGGTGCACGCGCCGGAACCGACGATGCGAGGCATCGTGGGTGACTTGACCAATAGCGCCCTTCAGGCCTGCTACAACGCCGACCGACAAAGTGAGCCTGCCGGTCACGGATAAGGCCGGCGCTAGGTCAGTGTTAGGCCCTGGAAACCTGCGGCCGTCCAGGGAACTCGCGGTGCTCCGATGGATCCTCACTCATCAGCCAGTTAAAGTCCGGACTAGGTCCATCATCACCGCAGTTGCGCTGATGGAACTGCCGATCATGATCGCACGATCGCCCCACTGCACGCCCACGAAGACCCAGCCGGCGGCGCTGATGACATAGGCGATTTGCCCTTGCATACCAAGGCCCGCAGACATCAAAAAAATCCCGCTCACTGAAAGAAAGGTGGCCGCCCACTTGACATACCAGTCGATGGTCCCGATAGGTGTGGTTGATTTTAGATCCTCGTTTTCAGCCTGCAGTTCGCGAAGGTCGTCGATTAGGCGTTTCTTTTCGGCGGCTAATTCAACCGCAAGCTGACCCGCCCGACTGCTTCTGGCAGGTGGCGTAGTGTATTGCTCGGCAATGTATGAAACGTCAGGATTCAGCTCTGTTTCTCTTGGGCTCATTGGCATACCCCGTCGACTTAGAATTAGCGTTAATGCTCGCCACAATTCCAGCAGATCTCTCTGCCTGGAGCCGTGAAAAGTCGCGGCATCATCCTCCTTTTTTGGCCCCAGTCAATATTTTTCTTAACCTAGAAAAAATCAATTAAAACAGAAGGTTAGCAAATATTTAGAGGTCTAAATGATTGCGCTAAAATTGCGCCGTTGGTCGCGTTTTTTAACCAGCTAACCTTCAGGCCTAGAAGGGTTTTTATGGCTCTTACGCGTTGTGCTGTGTGCGGTTATGTCCGCCACTGATTGAAAAAAGCTGAGCTGGAGAGAGTTTGCGCGACCGGATGCGGGTAGCGCCGGAAAAGTGGGCGGTAAGACTCTCTTTGCATGTGAAACTTTAGAAGACTAATCAATTGAAGATCGGGTATTTCATTCCGCTTCAATTGAGAACGTGAGGCCCCATTGACGTCGAATAGTATCCATTGTGTTCATCAGCGATACACTGTCGCCAAGGGGCATGACCTTGCTTTCCGTTTGGCCAGAGCGCAGACAATCCACCACTTCCTGCGCCTCGAACTGGTAGCCGCTGCCCTCATAGGGCAGGTGGATAGGCTCCGGCTCCATGTCATTGCGGTACAGGACCATTTCCTTGGCGCGCCAAAACTGCTTGGGCAAATGGATGCGGCCCTGAGTTCCGTAGACCCAAGCACTCATTGATGTCTGGGTGCGTAACGCCGACGCTAGGGTGCTGAGTTCACCATCCTTGTGTTTTAAAACATAGGCAGACTGTTCATCGACCCCCGTCCTGCCTATGTCAGCTAGGCTGGTGATTTCCGTGGGCTGACCTAACAGCAGAGCGGAAAATGCCAACGGGTAGACACCAAGATCCAGTAGCGCACCGCCTGCCAGTTCAGGGTTGAATAGCCGGCTGTTTGGATTTAGCGGAGCCCGAAAACCAAAATCTGCCTGAACCATTCGCACTTGGCCAATGTCACCGGCGTCGATCCTGCGCTTGAGCTCGACAATCAGTGGAATAAAGCGCATCCACATGGCTTCCATCAAAAACAGTCCGTTGTGTTTGGCCAATGCCACCATTTGTTCGGTTTGGGTGCTGTTCAGGGCGAAGGGTTTCTCGCATAGCACATGTTTGCCTGCCCCAAGGCATAGCATGGTGTTCTCGAAGTGGGCGGTATGAGGGCTGGCGATATACACCACGTCAACGTCTGGATCGGCAGCCAATTCGACGTAGCTGGCATACGCACGGTCTACGTTATGGATCTGAGCAAAGCCATCGGCACTCGCTTGGCTGCGGGAGCCAACGGCCAGCAGTGTGGCATCAGTGACCTGTCGAAGCGCTGTGGCAAAGGCTGCGGCGATGGCACCGGTGCTAAGAATTCCCCAGCGGATCGGGCGATTGATTGGTTGCATGTGGATGGTTCCTAGGTCGTGAGCGTCATCGTGAAAGAATGTTAATCTTAGGGGTAAACGTAGTATTGAAACGCAGTATTGAGATGTAATATGTCGCAAATGTCCTTTGAAGAGGCTGTCAGGTCTCGTCGTTCGGTTCGTGGGTTCCTTGATCGTCCGGTCCCACAAGATGTCATGGAAAAGGTGTTCGACATTGCTCGTTGGTCTCCTTCTGGCACAAATATGCAGCCTTGGCAGACTTTCGTAGCCTCTGGCGAGTTGCGTGACACGCTGCGCGAACAAATGATGGCTCGTGTGCAGTCCAAGGTTGCGCCAGACCAAGACCATAAAGACCCCAAGCGAAGTATTGGCCAAATTTATAAAGATCGCCGGCGTGAATGCGCGGCGGTTTTGTATCGGTCTATGGATATCGCTTGGGATGACAAACCGGCGCGGGCCGCCGCGAGTTTTAGAAACTTTGAGCTGTTTGATGCACCCCATGTTGCCTTTCTGTGCATGGATGAAGGCTTCGGCTTGGGGAGTGCCTGGGATGTTGGTATGTATGCCCAGACATTGATGTTGGCAATGACAGCCAACGGCTTGGCTTCCTGCGCGCAGGGAACCATGGGTCACCACCCAGATCTGGTCAGAGAGGCATTTGGATTGGGTTCAGAAGTAAAAGTACTGTTTGGTATCAGCTTTGGTTATGAAGATGTCACCATGGCGGTAAATAATGCCCACACAGAGCGCGCGTCGCTAGCTGACACCGTGACCTTTAGGGCTTAAAAGGCGACCAAATGGATCGTTGAGTCTTACAGTCCACGCAGAAAGGATTGAATTAGGACTCGTAAGAGACGCCTTTTTTCGGCTAAGGAATCGCCTTCAAACAGGGCAATGCCTCCAGAGCTTCGCATCAGTATTGCAACGAGATCCTGAGTGGGGGGAGCGGCGCCTTGCGACGGGAGATCGTCTGAGGTTTTTGCGTCAGTCAGCATTTGCTCAATGAGCTTTTCGAAGGCTGTTTTTTCGTCTCGGGTGGCGCTCTCAGCTCGCAGTTGAAGTAATTCGAACGCGTAAGACGATTGCGTTTTCGTGAAACTAAACCATGTCGCTTGCCTCGTCTCGAAAGCCGCAATCAAGCGTGTCTCAAACGGCGCGTCTCGGCCCAAAGCTGCTACGGCTCGCTTCGCATCCTGGCAAATGAATCCCTCCAGCAATTTCAATACTGCTTGAAAAACCTCTTCTTTATTGCCGAAGTAGGTATAGAGCGACGCGCGGGAGATGCCCGCGGCTTTTGCGATTCCTTGCATCGAAGAACCGGCAAATCCGTGCGCCAAAAACTGGCTGCCGGCTGCTTCTAAAATCTGATTGCGACGTTTCT
>JAACDS010000158.1 GCA_009936895.1 Pseudomonadota bacterium | reverse complement strand
GAGCACCAGTTGGGCCCGAGCATTCTTGATGCAAGCGCCTTAAAGGTTATCGAAGTGTTGAACTCAAACGGTTTCCAAGCCTACTTGGTTGGGGGCTGTGTACGCGACGCGCTTTGCGGAGTGAAACCCAAGGATTTTGATGTCGCCACAGACGCGCCGCTGGAGGCGGTCAGCAAACTGTTCCGCCGCTCACGTATTGTCGGTAGGCGCTTCCCCATCGTTCATGTGCGCTTTGGCCGGGATCTCATCGAAGTATCAACATTTCGCCAGTCCATTTCCGACAAAGTCGTCCACGATGACCGAGGCATGATTCTTCGCGACAATGCGTTCGGCACCCTTCAAGAAGACGCTTTTCGCCGGGATTTCACCGTCAATGCGCTGTACTACGACCCATCCAACAAAGAGATCATCGATTTCGTCGGCGGCGTCGATGACATCAAAGCTAAGAAAATACGATTCATCGGCGACACAAAGACACGCCTGGCAGAAGACCCAGTTCGCATTTTGCGCGCCATACGATTTTCTGCAAAGTTAGGGTTCACCATTTCCGCAGACATCATGTCGTCTGTGAAAAATACGGCAAAACGTCTAGAAGCCATTCCGCCGGCGAGGCTTTTCGATGAATTTCTAAAACTGTTTTTGAATGGATACGCCGAAACCGTGTGGCGGCAGCTACGGGAAACACCCTTGGCGAACGCGCTCTTCCCATCCTGTGACCCAATGAGTCCCTTGGCCCTCGCCGCGATGCGGAATACAGATGACCGTATCTTCAACGGCGCATCGATTACGCCTGGCTTTTTGGTCGCCGTCTTGCTCTGGGACGACTTCAAAGCCCGCAATGACGCGAAAAGCTCAGAAGACGAGGATCCCGCTTTTGCAGCGCTGAAAAACCAGCAATCATCCATCGCCATACCACGCCGCTTCGGCACATTTGCTCGGGAAGTGTGGACAATTCAAGAGCGATTGCATAAACGCAATGTGCGATCGCTGGACCGATTGGTAACCCACAAGCGATTCAGGGCAGGCTATGACTTTCTTTGCTTGCAAGCAGAGTCAAATGAAGCCATGCGCCCGTGCGCTGAATGGTGGACCGCCTTTCAAAACGCCGATGAATCCCATCGTGAGGCTTTGATCGCTCAGTTACCGAAAACCTCACGAAAAAGAAACCGCGGTAAAAGCAGACGCAAAACCGCCACCTCAAACGGTACTTCGACTGGTACAGGTTGAATAGCGAAGCCGCTATGTCCATAGTCTGTTCGATTCGTTCGCTTTAAGTCAGAGTAATTGTTGTGCCCATGCCACAAACCTCAGCGCCAGAAACGCCCATCAACTCAAGCGCGACGGATACCGCCAATCTCATTACCCGAATAGAAGCCGCCAAAACGGCAAATACCCTACCCCACTATCTAGCGATTGAAGGCCCCATTGGCGTTGGCAAAACGACGTTGGCGCGAAAGCTTGCGGAGCTACTGAATTATCCGCTCATGCTGGAGCCGGTCACTGAGAACCCGTTTCTTGATCGATTTTATGCTGAGGGTGCCAGTCAGGCATTACCAACCCAGCTGTTCTTCTTGTTGCACAGAGCACGGCAGGTCGCAGACATGCCAGGTAACGACCTGCTGGATCGCATGCTGGTCGCCGATCTCATGATCGAAAAAGACGATTTATTTGCGCAGCTGACCTTGGATAGCGAAGAGCTGGAGCTGTACCAGCAGATACACAAAAGTCTAAAAATACAACCGCCAAAGCCAGATTTGGTCATCTATCTGCAGGCCCCTGCGAAGGTGCTTCAGCAACGCGTCTTTCGACGCGGCCTGGATTTTGAGAGCTCAATCGATGTGGAGTACTTGGATGCGCTTGCCGATGGCTACGCCGAATTTTTTCATTACTACGATCAGGCACCGGTACTCATCGTCAACGCCGCAGAAATCGACTTCGCCAACAACCACCAACATTTCAATGCCCTGTTGGAGCAAATACTAAAAATGGAAGGAACGCGACAGTTCTTCAATCCAAACCCCACCCTGTTATAGGTTAAACCCGTGCCAAACACGCCAGAACACTGGGCCGCTTTATCTGCGTCTGCCCAACGGATCGACACAATTTCAAGCGACCGGCTACTTAAAGACAACGCCCGAAATCCAGGCTTACGGCATAGCCTGGCGGGTTGCCACTTTGATTTCACCCGCCAACGCGTAGACGGTCAAATTCTCAACGAGCTGCAGGAACTTGCTCAACGCATGAAACTGTCGGCAAAGCGGGACGCTATGTTCTCAGGCGACAAGATCAATACGTCGGAGAATCGTGGGGTGCTTCACAGTGCTTTACGGGATGGGGCCCCAAAGGCACCAACCCAGTACAGACAAGCGGTAGCACAAACCAAGCAGCGACTGTTTAACGCGGTAGACGATATCCGCAGCGGCAACTGGCGAGGTTTCACCAACAAGGCCATCAAAGACGTTGTTCATATTGGCATCGGCGGCTCGCATTTGGGCCCAGAGCTTGTGGTGAAAGCGCTTGCCCATCTGCCGGGCAGCACAAGCGCGCCCAACATTCACTTTGTGGCGAATGTCGACGCCAAGGACATCAACACCGCTCTGATTGGGCTGAACCCAGAAACTACCCTGTTCATTGTGGTTTCCAAGTCTTTCGGCACCTTAGAGACGCAAATAAACGCGGCGACCGCGCGCAGCTGGTTTTTGGAAAGAACCTGCAACCCTCAGGCGATTGGCCAACACTTTATTGGTGTGACCACCAATCTGGAGGCCGCTGCCCAGTTCGGCCTGAACGAGCAAAACTTATTCCCGCTATGGGACTGGGTCGGCGGACGCTTTTCCCTTTGGTCTGCCGTGGGCCTTCCTATCATGTTGCAGATCGGTACCACCGCCTTCGATCAACTGCTGGCCGGAGCCAAACAGGCGGACGAGCACTTCGTCAACGCCCCCGCTGAGCAAAACATTCCGCTGCTGTCCGCGCTTCTGGCCACTTGGAATACCACGGCCCTGAACTGCGATAGCCTTGCGGTACTAAGTTACGATCAGAGGCTGGCACTACTGCCCGATTTTCTTCAGCAGCTGGAAATGGAGAGTAATGGCAAGTCCGTGGATTTGAGCGGTGAGCGTATAGATTATCGGACCATGCAGATCTTGTGGGGTGGCTGTGGGACAAACGGTCAGCATGCATACCACCAGCTGCTGCATCAGGGCACCAGCCGCTTTGCGGCCGATTTCATCATGGTTGCCCGCGATGCTCTGGAACGCAAAGAGCACCACCAATGGTTGCTGGCCAACGGCATTGCACAAGGTCAGGCAATGACCTTGGGCCACCAACCGACCAACCCAGACGAGCAGCATAGGCACGTAACCGGACAAAACCCATCAACAAGTATCGTGCTTGATGAACTTGGTCCCACTCAGCTGGGCTGCTTGTTGGCGATCTACGAGCACAAGGTATTTTGTCAGGGTGTGCTGTGGAATATAAACTCCTTTGATCAGTGGGGTGTAGAGCTTGGAAAAAACCTGGCATTACCCATTTTCGATCAATTGCAGGGCGATGACGCGTCAAACCAAGATCCGGCAACGCGCCATTTGATCAATTATTTTCGGGTACTCAACCCGTCTTAGTTTCTGCGCTCACGCGTGAATTCAGCAGGAGGTTTCAATGAGCGAACTCTATTCCGTGCCGCCAAACATCAAGGCCCGCACGCTGATCGATGGTGATACGTACCGGCGCATGTATCGACAATCCATTGAGGAGCCTGACGTTTTTTGGGCTGATCAGGCCAAGACATTTCTCGATTGGTCCCAACCGTGGCATACCGTGAGCGATGCGGATCTCCCCTATGGCAACATACGCTGGTTCGACGGCGGCGAATTAAACGTGAGCGTAAACTGCATCGACAGGCACCTCCCATCACGAGCTAATCAGACGGCCATCATCTGGGAAGGGGATGATCCTGCCGACGATGCTCAGATCACATATCAAGAGCTGCACGACAAAGTCTGCCAGTTGGCCAACGGCCTGCGCGCCAGAGGCGTTAACAAAGGCGACAGGGTCTGCATCTATATGCCAATGATTCCAGAGGCCGCCTACGCCATGCTGGCCTGCGCCCGTATCGGTGCGATTCACAGTGTCGTCTTTGGCGGCTTCTCGCCCCAGTCCCTGCAAGACCGCATTTTGGATTCGGACTGCCAGGCGGTGATCACGGCAGATGAGGGCGTCCGTGGAGGCAAGGCCATCCCGCTAAAAGCGAACACCGACGAAGCGCTTGCCGCATGCCCCAACGTCCACACCGTCATCACGGTCAAACGCACCGGAGGAGACATTGCCTGGACGGCAGATCGGGATGTTTGGTATCACGACCTGACATCGGTGCAATCTACCGACGCAGACCCTGCCGTCATGGCATCAGAAGACCCGCTGTTCATCTTGTACACCTCGGGTTCCACCGGTAAACCGAAGGGCGTTCAACACAGCTCGGCTGGGTATCTGCTGCATGCAGCCATCAGCCACAAATACGTATTCGATTATCAGGACGGTGACGTTTACTGGTGCACGGCGGACGTTGGCTGGATTACCGGTCATTCATACATTGTCTACGGGCCCTTGGCCAATGGCGCGACCACGCTCATGTTTGAAGGGATTCCGACCTATCCCGACGCCTCACGATGCTGGCAAGTCATCGACAAGCATCAGGTCAACGTGTTTTATACCGCCCCTACGGCGCTGAGACAGCTCATGGCCCAGGGCGATGAGTACGTCAGAAGCAGCTCGCGCGCCTCACTGCATCTGCTGGGGAGTGTCGGAGAGCCAATAAACCCAGAAGCATGGGAGTGGTACCACCGAGTGGTCGGCGATTCGCGCTGTCCCATCGTGGATACCTGGTGGCAGACCGAAACTGGCGGCATCATGATCACGCCACTGCCAGGTGCGACCGCCCTGAAGCCGGGCTCTGCGAGTCGACCCTTTTTTGGCGTGCAGCCCGCCTTGATGGATGCTGAGGGCAACCTGATTGAGGAACAAGCCGCATCTGGCAACTTGGTCATCACCGCCTCATGGCCGGGTCAGATTCGCTCGGTATACGGTGATCATCAGCGCGTAATCGACACCTACTATTCAACCTATCCCGGGTACTACTTTACTGGCGACGGCGCACGTCGAGACGAGGACGGCTACTACTGGATTACCGGTCGCGTGGACGATGTGATGAACGTGTCAGGGCACCGGATTGGTACAGCTGAAGTGGAAAGCGCCTTGGTCTTGCATCCCTGCGTTGCCGAGGCAGCCGTCGTTGGCTTTCCCCACGCCTTGAAGGGTGAGGGGATTTACGCCTACGTCACGCTCATGTCCGGTGATGAGACCGATCCGGACACCTTACTGGCGGAACTGATTGCAATGGTGCGCAAGGAGATTGGCCCTATCGCAAAGCCAGACGTGATTCAGTGGGCTCCAGGCTTGCCAAAAACCCGATCAGGAAAAATCATGCGTCGTATCTTACGCAAGATTGCCGCCGACGAACTGGACAATCTTGGCGACACATCCACCCTCGCAGATCCCAGTGTGGTGGAGGACTTGATCAGCAATCGGGTGCAGCCAGACAGTTAGTTGACCAGATATTCCATGCACAAAAAAGCCGGCTACTGCCGGCTTTTCGATCACTAACGATCAGCAGACCTTAGTCCGCTTCGTTCTGGTCGCGATAGTTTTCCAGTTCTTTGATGGAAAGCTTGATGCGTCCGCGCTGATCCACGTCCAGTACGACGACTTCAATTTCCTGTCCTTCTTTCAGGTAATCGCTTACGTTCTCCACGCGCTCTTCGGCTATTTGTGAAATGTGCAGCAGTCCATCCTTGCCAGGCAGGATGTTTACAAAGGCGCCGAAGTCGACAATTCTTGCCACCGGGCCTTTGTAGATACGGCCAACCTCTGCTTCCGCAGTGATCTCTTGGATGCGCTTCACTGCCGCATCCTTAGCCGATCCATCTTCGGCGTAGATGCGCACACTACCGTCATCATTGATATCCACTTCAGCACCGGTTTCTTCAACGATGGAACGAATCGTCGCACCGCCCTTACCGATGATGTCGCGGATTTTGTCTGGATGAACATTCAGAGTCACCATTGCTGGCGCGTTATCAGAAAGTTCTTCGCGGGATTCGCTCAATACCTTGTTCATTTCACCAAGAATATGAATTCTGGCTTCATTGGCCTGACCAAGCGCCGCTTCCATAATCTCTTCGGTGATGCCTTCGATCTTGATATCCATTTGCAGCGCTGTAATACCTTTGTCGGTACCCGCAACCTTGAAGTCCATATCACCGAGGTGGTCTTCGTCACCCAAGATGTCCGTCAATACGGCATAACGGTTACCTTCCTTCACCAAGCCCATTGCAACACCGGCAATCGGAGCAGTCACAGGCACACCAGCGTCCATCAGCGCCAATGACGTGCCACAGACACTTGCCATGGAACTGGAACCGTTGGATTCAGTGATTTCAGAAACCACACGGATGGTGTACGGAAAGTCTTCTGAATTCGGCAGTGCAGCGGAAACACCACGGCGGGCCAATTTACCGTGACCAATTTCACGACGCTTTGGACCACTCATGAAACCCGCTTCGCCCACACTGTACGGAGGGAAGTTGTAATGCAGCATGAAGGTATCCTTATAGGAACCTTCCAGCGCATCAATCAGCGCCGCATCACGCAGAGTGCCCAGCGTAGCAACTACGAGGGCTTGGGTTTCGCCACGGGTAAACAACGCAGAGCCGTGAGCCTTCGGCAGCACGCCGACTTCTACTTCAATGGGCCGCACGGTGCGCAGGTCACGGCCGTCAATGCGAGGCTCGCCATTCAAAACGCGCTGACGAACCAGGTCTTTCTCAACCCGGCCGAAAGTATCGGAGACGTCGTCTGCACCGTAAGCAGAGTCTTCGGTAGCCAACTGCTCGACGGCTTTCTTCCGCAATGCAGACACTGCGGCTTGTCGCTCCATTTTGTCGGAAATGCGGTACGCTTCGCCAAGATCCGTCTTGATGGCTGATGACACGGCATCTTGCAGTGATTCGTCCTTTTCAGCCGCCTGCCAATCCCAAGCTTCTTTACCCGCTACTTGAGCAAGCTCTGCAACAGCGTTGATGATCGCCTGCATTTCTTGGTGGCCGAACAGAACGCCGCCAAGCATTTCGTCTTCCGTCATTTCATTGGCTTCGGACTCAACCATTAGCACTGCCGACTCGGTGCCTGCAACCATCATGTTGAGCATCGAACCCTTCAGAGTTTCGTAGCCGGGGTTCAAAATGTAATTGCCGTCGATGTAGCCGACGCGCGCTGCACCTAACGGCCCCTTAAATGGGATACCCGAAATGGCGAGCGCAGCGGAGGTACCGATCATTGCCGCAATATCTGGATCTTGGTCCTTATCCGTCGACAGAACCGTACAGACCACCTGCACCTCGTTCATGAAGCCCTTGGGGAACAACGGGCGAATGGGGCGGTCGATCAGTCGGCAGGTCAGTGTTTCTTTTTCACTTGGACGACCTTCCCGGCGAAAGAATCCACCGGGGATTTTTCCTGCCGCGTAGGTCTTTTCTTGATAGTTCACCGTCAGCGGGAAAAAATCCTGCCCCGGACGAGCGCTCCTCGCGCCAACTACTGTCGTCAACACGACCGTGTCGCCAATGGTTACGGTTACCGAGCCGGTAGCTTGCTTTGCTACTTTGTTGGTTTCCATGACGACGGTTTGGTCGCCATATTGAAATTCTTTATAAATGGGATTCAAGCTGATTCCTCCAATTGGATCTGCATTTTCTTTCTTTCGTTCTACTTTCTTTCGTTTCTTAACGTCGTATCCCTATGTTGCCCCCCAACCCGGGGAGCAACGGTAGCGCCGCACTCATTTTCTTGGCAGCACTGGGTTACGTTGGCGACACGGTTATGCCGTGAAACCACCAAGGTCTGCCTCGGAGTTTGCCAAGGCAGGCCAAAACGTTCTTATCGACGCAGGCCGAGTCGCTTAATCAAGTCACTATAACGAGTGACATCTTTCTTCTTCAGATAGTCCAGCAACTTACGTCGCTGGTTCACCATACGGATCAAGCCACGACGAGAGTGGTGGTCCTTGTGGTGATCTTTGAAGTGGCCTTGTAAGGTATTGATGTTGTGCGTCAACAACGCTACCTGTACTTCAGGAGACCCCGTATCACCTTCTTCAAGTTGATACTCTTTTACGATCTCTGCCTTTGTTGCGGCTGTTAATGCCATTTCACTTACTCCTAAATACGCTGTTTATAATCACATCCAAAACCGCGCGTATTGACAGTCTTGGTGTCTATATTCTGACTAATCGCTAGCAACCAACCTTCTTGGTGCTATGCGACCATCCGTCAAAATCTCACCCACGCCGAGAAAGCGATCTTCCTCGCCGGATTCAAATATTTGCACCCAACCCTCGGTTGGAGCATGCGCCACCTGCACAGGTTGCCCACGGAGCAGATAATGCGCCGTGTCTTGGTGCAAACGCATCACAGGCCACAAGCCTACCGCACTGGATACCGGCAACAGCAGCGCGTCCAACGCTTCAGGACTGTCTATTGCATTTAATCGTTCAAAACTGATCGACTGCTCTTCCTGATACGGCCCTGCAGCCAGACGACGTAACCCAGACACATGTCCGCCGCAGCCCAATGCCGCGCCCAGATCTTCCGCGAGGCTGCGTATGTAAGTGCCCTTGCTGCAGTGCACAAAGAGTTCGATCTCCGATTCCCTGACGTTCAGCAATTCAGCGCTGTAAATCGTCACTTTGCGAGGCGCACGCTCTACCTCTATTCCTTGGCGAGCCAGCTTATACAGCGGCTGGCCCTGATGTTTTAGCGCCGAGTACACGGAGGGAATCTGCTCGATTTCCCCCACGAACGTTGCCAACTCTTCAGCCACTTGCGCCGCCGTGACACTGGAGGCATCTGCTTCAGCAATCACCTCGCCATCGGCGTCGCCGGTTTCTGTCGTCACGCCTAGGCGAATTCGGGCCCAATATTTTTTGTCAGCGTCCAACAAAAATTGTGAAAATTTTGTGGCCTCACCAAAGCAAAGCGGCAGCACGCCTGTTGCCAACGGATCCAAACTGCCCGTATGACCGACTTTTTGCGCGCCAAACAGGCGCTTCGCCTGCTGGACGGCGTCATTTGACGATATTCCTGCCGGTTTATCTACCACCAACACACCGTTAACCGGCCTGCCTTTTCGTTTTCTAGCCAACCGTTATTTCTCACTTGGTGGCGATGCAGACTCATCGCTGAGGGTTTGGTCTGCTCGCTGTTGATCTTGAGAGACCGCTTGGCCAATCAATTTTTCGAGTTTCGGTCCGCGTTCTACCAATTCGTCGTAATGGAAACGCGGCTTCGGTGTCGTGCGCATGGTGTGCCGCTTAGCCAGTTCCGTACGAAAAAAGCCCGCCGCGCGATTTAGCACACCAATCAGTTCCGCCTGGGCTTGGGCATCTTCCGCCTGCAACGAGGACACATATATTTCCGCGTAAGACAGATCCTTACTGACTTTAACGTCGTTCACGCTCACGAAACTACCGACCCTAGGGTCGCGCATATCTCGCTGCAAAATGCGCGACACTTCGTCCCGCCCAAAATCCGCGACTCGTAAATCTCTCGACATGTCAGAGGGATTGCTTGCTGCGCATTAAAGCGAGCGAGCAATTTCCTTTGTATCGATCACTTCGATCAAATCGCCAGAACGCACGTCATTGTAGTTGCGTACGCCGATACCGCATTCGGTACCGTTTCGGACATCGCTGACGTCTTCCTTAAAGCGACGCAGGGACTCCAGCTCACCTTCATAAATCACCACATTGTCGCGCAATACACGAATCGGCTTGTTACGGTAGACAGTACCCTCAATCACCATACAGCCTGCAATTTGTCCATATCGTGGCGAGCGGAACACGTCTCGTACTTCGGCGGTACCAATGATCTCTTCGCGAATTTCAGGTGACAACATACCAGAGAGCGCGTCTCTAACATCATCAATCAACTCGTAAATAACGCTGTAATAACGCAGCTCTACCCCTTCGCGTTCGAGTAGGGTCTTCGCCGTTTTATCAGCTCTCACGTTGAAGCCAAATACCGTAGCGCCATACGTCGAAGCCATTGTGGCATCAGACTCTGAAATACCGCCAACTCCCGAACCGAGCACCTGAACAGATACCTCTTCGTTGCCAATCTCCGACATCGCCTGAATGATCGCTTCTAAGCTTCCTCGAACATCGGTCTTGACGACGAGTTTCAATATACGTTTTTCGCCTTCGATCATGTTGGCGAACATGTTGTCGAGCTTGGCCGCCTGCTGAGTCGCTTGTAGACGCTCTTGCAGCTTGTCTCGGCGAAACTCTGCCAGCTCTCGAGCCGATCGCTCGTCCGAGGCAACCGCAAAGTCATCGCCGGCACCTGGCGTACCGTTCAGCCCCAGCAGTTCCACCGGCTGGGAAGGTCCTGCCTGTTTCGTGTTGCTGCCCGAGTCGTCCAACATGGCTCTGACGCGGCCATAAAATTCTCCGGCAATAACAATATCCCCTTGCGTCAACTGACCGTTCTGCACCAGTACCGTCGCAACAGGTCCGCGGCCCCGATCCAGTCTGGATTCGACCACCACGCCTTGAGCCGGTGCTTCGTTAATCGCCGTCAGTTCGAGCAGCTCCGCTTGCAGCGAAATGGCTTCGAGTAATTCGTCCATGCCTTCCCCGGTGATCGCCGAGACTTGCTTAAACTGGACGTCGCCACCCCAGGCTTCTGGGACCAGATCTTTTGAGGCCAACTCATTGGTCACGCGGTCTGGGTCTGCGCCCTCGAGGTCCATCTTGTTGATCGCCACAATGACCGGCACTTCCGCCGCTTTTGCGTGCTGAATCGCTTCAACCGTCTGTGGCATCACACCGTCATCCGCAGCAACCACAAGAATAACGATATCGGTTACCTTGGCACCGCGAGCACGCATCGACGTAAATGCCGCGTGTCCGGGTGTATCAATAAAAGTGATCTGGCCGTTGGGGGTGGGCACGCTATAGGCACCGATGTGCTGGGTGATGCCACCGGCTTCACCGGACGTCACTCGGGCTTTTCTGATGTGATCCAGTAGGGATGTTTTACCATGGTCAACATGGCCCATTACCGTAACAACCGGGGCCCGGGGGCTCGTTTCGCCTTCCATAACCAACGACGCTTCCAGCTGCTCTTCGAGCACGTCTTCGCTGACGAACTTAATTCGGTGCCCCATTTCCTCAACGACAAGGGTCGCTGTGTCCTGATCAACGGCTTGGTTGATCGTCGCCATCACTCCAAGACCCATCAGAACTTTGATCACTTCGCCGGCTTTGACTGCCATTCCCGCTGCCAATTGACCAACGGTAATCACTTCGCCGACTTCAACTTCTCTAGAAATAAACTCTTCCGGCTTAAATTCACCGCCCTGCTGATCGACATGAAGAGCAGCGTCTCGCTGGGTTGGACGGCGCTTGTTGCGGCGCTCTGACTTCAAGCTCAACTCACGTCGACGCCCTTTGTCTGCGGAACCTGCAGGACGCTCCCGGCCTCGGGAACGCTTGCCACCGCGCTGTTCGGATTGCTCCTTGGCTTGGATATCAGCCGCAGAAACCGGAGCCGTTGGGGCCG
>JAACDS010000157.1 GCA_009936895.1 Pseudomonadota bacterium | reverse complement strand
GGCGCCTTTGCTTGATTCAGAGCTTGCATACGATCGTCGAATGCCTCTGCCGTGGTCACCGGTTCGATATCGCCCCAAGGGAGTTTCCAGCGCATGGCTGTGATGAACTCCATGGGCAGCAATACCGCTGCCATGCTTGGATGCAGATGTGGGTCGATAAAACCCGGGCAGATGATTTTGTCGGCGAACTGCTCGTCTACGGTGTATTCCTGATCTTCAAGCCAAGGCTGCATATGCTCTGGCTCGCCGACTTCCAAGATCATGTCATCACGAACCAAAACCGCAGAGGCTCTGGGCATGGACGGATTCATGGTAATGATCGATTGGGCTTTAAACAAAGTGAGCACGAGGCCTTCCTTAGCGGCGCGCGGCAAGCAAGTGATCGGCACCTTTTTCTGCCAGCATGATGGTCGCGGCATTGGTATTACCGCTGACCACATACGGCATCACCGAGGCGTCAATCACAGACAGCCCCTCGACACCCATGACGTGAAGGGTCTCGTCCACGACCTTGCCAATGCTGCAGGTGCTGGTGGGGTGGTAGACCGTGCTGGCCTCTCGACGAATGTAAGCCATGAGCGCCTCATCATCGTTAAGGTCTGTCTCCACGTCCGGTGATAGACGACCGCCGAGGTAAGGCTGAAGTTCTGATTGATCGAATATATTGAGCAAAATTCGCATGCCTCGAAGCAGAGTGTCTCGGTCCAGTTGCGAACTGAGATAGTTGGCTGCAATGACCGGTGCGTCGGTAATATCTGCGCTCTTGGCGTGAATCGAACCGCGGGACTCTGGCCGTGATTGGTTCACCACTGCAGTTACCGCAGGCTGTTTGAGTGCTCGGATTTTGCCGGCGTTGTTGTATAACGTGCCTCCGGAGGCGAAGTGAATCTGCACGTCCGGTGCCTCCAGTCCATCCCGGGTATAGCAAAACGCGCCAACCGGCGCGGAACCCGTCGTGAGCGGACCCTCACGCAAAAAGAACCAGCGCAAGGCCGCTGGAATCAAACGCAGTCCTTGCACTTCTCGGTTGATCGAGTGTTCCGGTTGCGTGGCGTAAACCACCTTGCAGAGTATGTGGTCTTGCAGGTGCTCGCCCACATCTGGCGCGTGATGAACCACGTCGATGCCTAGGTTACGCAAGCGCTCGCCGTCTCCGACGCCAGATACCTCCAACAGCTGAGGCGAAGCAACGGCACCGCCCGAGAGAATCACATGGGCGCCTTGGATGATCTGTTTCTGACCGCTTCGGTTGATTTCGACGCCAGTGGCTTGTTTACCGTCGAACAACACACGCTGTGTAATCGCGTAGGTAATGATGGTGAGATTGGCGCGTGAACGCGCGGGCGTCAGATACGCGCTGGCCGTGCTCCAGCGTCGACCGTTGTTTTGAGTGAATTGGTAGTAACCGCACCCTGCCTGATCAACACCGTTGAAATCTGGGTTGCTTGGGATACCGGCCTGATTCATCGCATTAAGAAATACGTCATCCATGGGGCGTTTGTCTCGCACCTCCTGCACATGCAGGGGGCCATCGGATCCGTGCATTTCATCGTCATGGATTTGCTGGCGTTCCGCTTTCTTGTAGTAGGGCAGCACCTCTTCCCAAGACCAGCCCTTCGCACCGGCGTGTTCCCAAGCCGCAAAGTCCACCGGTACGCCGCGGACATAAATCATGCCGTTGATGGCGCTGGAGCCACCTAAGGATTTGCCGCGAGGCCAATACACTTGCCGACCATCCAATTCGGGTTCGGGCTCGGTTTCAAAACTCCAGTCGTATTTTGGGTTTTTGAAGGTTGCAGCCCAGCCCGCAGGCACGTGCAGCAAGGGTGATCGATTGCTGCCGCCGGCTTCCAGCAAACAAACGCGAGTATCTGGGTCTGCGCTTAACCGGTTGGCTAACACGCAGCCGGCCGAGCCAGCGCCCACAATGATGTAATCGTAATAGCTCATAATTCCTCCCCAAAAACCTAGGATGCCACAACTGCCGGTGAAGCTCTGCCATTCCAGAGTGTCTTTTGCATCTGCGGCAAACTCGCTATGGTGCAGCTGGCTCGCGAGAATACGCGCGGTTGTTCAATCACCTAGGAATCGTATGGACCCAATCAGTCAGGGCGTCGGTGGAGCCGCATTTGCCCAAACAGCAGCGAAGCGGGCGACGCTCGCTACCGTGGCTTGGTACGGTGCCTTGGGTGGCATGGCACCAGACCTGGACGTGCTGTTCCAGTCGCCGACGGATCCCATTTTGTTTTTGGAATTCCATCGGCAATTTACCCACTCCTTGGTGTTTATACCGGTAGGCGCATTGGTGGTCTTCCTGATTCTGCGATCCATTGCCAGTCGTTTTCGCTTTCTCCAAGGGCT
>JAACDS010000156.1 GCA_009936895.1 Pseudomonadota bacterium | reverse complement strand
TGACCGGCCCAGAGCAATTCGACGATATCGTGCAGGTTTGCCAAGAGATCAACGACAACATGTCGATTCGCGCCGTGGTCCTAACGGGAGAGGGAACGGCATTTTGTGCAGGCGGTAATGTGAAGGATATGCGTGACCGCACTGGCATGTTCGCGGGCGATCCCATGGATCAAGCCGAGGCTTACCGCAAAGGCATTCAGCGTATTCCTCGCGCCATTTACAGTCTGAATGTGCCGATTATTGCTGCGGTCAACGGACCAGCCGTAGGTGCCGGATGTGACTTAGCGACCATGTGCGATATACGTGTTGCCAGCACCAAGGCCATGTTCGCCGAAAGCTTTGCCAAGCTAGGTCTCATTCCCGGCGATGGCGGAGCATGGTTTCTGCCCCGCGTGGTTGGCTATTCCAATGCCTGCTTAATGGCTTTTGCCGGTGAGCCTGTGAAAGCCGAAGCCGCACTGCAAATGGGACTGGTCTCGGAAGTGGTCGAGCCCGAAGCCCTTGTGGAGCGTGCGCAAACGTTGGCAGCCGGAATCGCCGCTAACCCGCCTCATGCGGTACGTTTGACGAAACAGCTCATGCGCGCCAGTCAAAACGCGTCGCTGGATGAACTGCTGGACAAATCCGCGGGCTATCAAGCGATTTGTCATGCGGAACCAGATCATCACGAAGCCATAGAAGCGTTTTTCGAGAAAAGGCCGGGCAATTACCGAGAGCAATAGCCCTCGCGTCGCCAGCTCTACGGTGCTTCACGGCCAACGCGAAGCACCCTAGAGATTTCACGCCACTCGATGGTCGAGCGTTGCCGATCACCTAATCCAGCCATTTGATCGCTCGGATCAGTTCCTCATCAAACGCTTCCCCGGCGTACAACGTCCGCGCTCGCTCGTTGCGTTGAAATACATGCAACGTCAAAGAGGTCGCTCCCAGTTCACGTACGCGTACCTCACAGTGCTGCATCAGGCGCTCTCCCACACCAGTGCCTCGTGCTCGAGGATCGACAACAATCGCTTCGAGGTGCGCGCTGGGATCGTGGCTGAGCATTTCTTCCCGCATACTCACCATAATCAGTCCAGCGATCGTGCCGCTGTTATCGGCGGCGACGTCGATAAAGGACGATTGGGTTTGGCCCGCGAGAATGATCTGAGTCATCTCGGCATCGCCAGCCCAGAGGTGTTCGGGTTGACGCCTTGGGGGAATGGCGAAATCTGCAAGATAGGGCAGTAGGGCGATGATCTGAGACTCGTCGTCTGAGACAGCTGGACGTAACGTTATTGCGTTATCGAAAGCAGTGGTTGGCATATATCATTCACTCAACAGGGCAATAATGCGCCAGTATGGCGGAAGATAACGCCTTAACCCCAGCGAAGAATCGACAAAGATATTGCCGCGTCAGTTACTAACAGTGAGCTCAAATGAGTCAATGGAATCCAAAATTTAGTCAGCGCACGGCCATCACCTTGGTGATTGCTAACATGGTGGGTACTGGGGTGTTCACCAGTCTGGGGTTTCAGCTCTTAGACATACAACATGCGGGGATCATTCTCCTGTTGTGGCTGATTGGTGGCGTAGTCGCCCTGTGTGGTGCCCTTTGCTACGCGGAACTTGGGGCCGCGCTGCCGCGTTCCGGCGGCGAATACAATTTTCTCAGCCGCATTTACCACCCGGGGGTGGGTTTCGTTTCCGGTTGGATCTCCGTCACCGTGGGGTTTTCCGCCCCAACCGCTGCAGCGGCGATTACTGCGGCCACCTATCTAAAGTCGGTTTTCCCAGAATTGTCCGTGGTGCTGACCAGCGTCGTCTTGGTTACCGGTATTGGCGCCATACACCTAGGCAGCCGCAGTGGCTCCAGTGCCTTTCAGCAGGTGTTTACCGGTATCAAAATTGCGCTGATCTTGCTCTTCATGGCGCTGGCCTGGTGGCAGGTTGAAACCCTGCAAACCGTCAGCTGGCTGCCGCAAACGACAGATTTAGCCTTGATTGGTACTGGTGGTTTTGCCGTGGCTCTGATTTACGTGAACTATGCGTACACAGGCTGGAATGCAGCCACCTACCTGAGCGGCGAGGTAGACAATCCCGCCAAAAATTTGCCCCGTATTTTGATCTTCGGTACCGCTACGGTAACGCTGTTGTACTTAGCCCTGCATGTGACGTTTCTGAGCGTTGCACCAATGCAGGCCATGGCGGGGAAAATAGAAATTGGCTATGTGGTGGCAGACTATGCCTTTGGTGAAACCGGCGCGTCGCTGATCGGCGGCATGTTGGGCGTTCTCTTGGTTTCAACGGTCAGTGCCATGTTGCTTGCCGGTCCGAGAGCGCTTCAGGTCATGGGCGAAGATTTTCGCGTGTTGCGTGCACTGTCCCGCACCACAGCGAGCGGTGTACCTGCCATTGCGGTAGGGGTTCAGATCTCGCTGACGCTGCTGCTCATCGTTACCTCCAGCTTCGAGCAGATCATCGTGTTTTCCGGCGCATTGCTGGCGCTGAATTCTCTGGTTACCGTGGTCGGCGTGTTGGTTTTGCGGTTCCGGGAGCCGGACTTGCCCAGACCTTTCGCTATGCCTTGGTACCCGCTGCCCATGGTGGTGTACTCCGTCATCATTTTATGGACTCTTATCTATTTGGTGACAGAGCGGCCGGTGGAAGGCTTGATGGCCTTGGTGCTCATCACCCTGGGCGGGGTCGTCTATTGGGGGGCCCAACGACAGGGAACTCGCCCGTCGACTGCGGAGAGGTCTGGCACGTAGGTTGGTGCGGGAGTAGCATCTTGGTTCCCAAAAAGAACAAAGGACAACCGAGACATGAACGAGCAGGCACAGTTGATTGAGACCCATGCGGATGGTGTGACCACCCTAACCATGAACCGTCCGGATGCGCGGAACGCGATGACAGGCGAGATGATCCAAGGCTTGCTCGAAGCACTGCCGCGTTTGGCTCAGGACCCAACGGTTCGCTGCATTGTACTGACCGGAGCCGGCGGCGCATTCTGTGCCGGTGGAGACGTCAAAGGTTTTGCTTCCAGCGGCAGTGGCGATGGTCATGTGCCCAGCCAAGAAGAGCGCACTGCTGGGCTGCGAGGCGGTTTTGAAGTCGCCAAAATGTTGCACGAATTCGCCAAACCAACCCTAGCAGCGATTCCTGGCGCTGCGGCAGGGGCCGGGCTTTCCTTGGCCTTGGCCTGCGATCTGCGTATTGCCCTAGATACTGCCAAAATGACCACGGCCTTTGCCAAGGTTGGCTTGTCGGGCGATTACGGCATCTCCTATTTTCTACCGTACTTGGTAGGGCAGGCGAAAGCCCGAGAGCTGTTGTTCACGGCGCCGGTGATTACCGGACAACAAGCCCATGAATTCGGCTTAGTGAATCAGGTCGCGGACGCGGCGGGCTACGAGGCGTTGGTGAGCGCAACGGCGGCTCAATTGGCATCCATGCCTACCGTGGCCTTGGGCTATATGAAGGGTAATCTGAATGCGGCCTACACCGGCACATTAAGCCAAGCCCTTGATCGCGAAGCCGCCGGCATGGCGCGCTGTTTTACGACCGAAGATCATAAGAACGCGGCGCAGGCCTTCGTTGAAAAACGCGCTCCCGAGTTTCAGGGAAGATAGATGGTGGCAGGGACAAACACGTGGGGTTCAAAGAGCGGATTTATTCTCGCCTCCGTCGGCTTTGCCGTTGGACTGGGTAATATTTGGCGCTTTCCCTACGTCACCGGTGAAAACGGTGGCTCGGCTTTTGTCCTGATCTACTTACTCTGTGCCTTCGGTATTGGCGTACCAATTTTGATGGCGGAATTTTTGTTGGGACGTCGTGGGGCTAGCTCGCCACCCTTTGCTATTGCCGCCGTGACCGCCGAGGCGGGACTGACCACCCGCTGGTCTTGGGTGGGAAATCTTACGGTGCTTACGGCATTCGGCATCTTGATGTCCTATGCCGTCGTAGCGGGTTGGGTGCTGTATTACTTCTACAAAGCAGTCACGGGGGACATGCTGGTACCGTCCGCGGCGGCGGCCCAGGTCGCCTTTGATGGGTTGCTGGCGGATCCACTGACGCTGATTTTCTGGGGTGGCGTGGCTTTGTTCATGGCGGGCACGATCATCGCCTCTGGGGTGCAGCGGGGTATTGAGCGTGCTGTGAAAATACTGATGCCCATGCTGTTTGCGCTGCTGGTATTGCTCATGCTGTTCAACGTGTTTGTTGGCGGTATGCCCGCAGCGCTGGAGTATTTGTTCACGCCAGACTTTTCCAAGGTCGATGGCGGCACTTTTCTGGCGGCCTTATCTCAAGCCTTCTTTTCCATTGGCGTGGCCATGGCCGGCATGATGATGTTTGGCGCCTATCTGCCCAAGAGTGTTTCCATTGCGCAATCTGCCATGATCATTGTGGCGGCGGATACCGTCGTCGCTTTGTTGGCCGGGCTCGTCATCTTTCCCATGGTGTTTCACAATGGTTTGGATGTTGGCGCTGGCACCGGGCTCATTTTTCAAACCTTACCCGTGGCCTTTGCTCGGATGGACGGCGGGGCCATCGTAGGCGTTGTCTTCTTCTTGTTGCTCTGCGTCGCAGCCATTACTTCCATTGTCGGCCTCTCCGAACCGGTGACCGGCTACGTGGCAGAACGATTGGGGTTGAGTCGACGCAAAGCCACAGTGTTAACGTTTGGTGCGTTGTTCCCGTTTTCTGTAATCAGCGCGCTGACCTTTAGCAGTTGGTCGTCCCACAAGCTGATGGAGCAATCCCTTGCGTTTTGGGTGGAGTACGTGCCGAATCAGGTCATGTTGCCCGTAGGCGGACTGCTGATCGCGACATTGGTGGCGTGGCGGATGCCTCTGTCGATTAGCGAAGATGAATTGAATTTCGGCAACAGCCAGTGGTTTTGGGTGTGGTCTCGGCTAATGCGCTTTGTGGTTGTCCCCGCAGTCTTTATCATACTGCTCACTGGGCTTTAAT
>JAACDS010000155.1 GCA_009936895.1 Pseudomonadota bacterium | reverse complement strand
CCCTTATTCCCCCGATGGACAACATCCTCCATTGATTCCACCATTTTTTCCCAATCGTCGGCATGCACCTTTTCTAACCCAACACGGGTTGATTTGGGTGGCGTCTTTGTTAGCAAGGATGCGTCTGACCCGTCGTAGACACTGTGCAGCATTCGCGGCGCCACGCGGCCGCCACGATTTGCCAAGGTAGCCGCCACGACAGCCATTTGCATAGGGGTGGCCAACAAGTCGCCTTGACCGATGCCCATGTTCACAGAATCACCGGGATACCACGGCAAACCCTTGGCCCCTTGTTTCCAGACCGGGCTAGGCAGCAATCCCTCGCTGGCCGATGGGATATCCAAGGCCAGGTTACGCCCCAATCCGAACTCGGCCGCAAAATCGACCAGATTTCTAATCGGTAGCCGACTGGCGAGATCGTAAAAATAAACGTTGGAGGATCGATAAATAGCCCGCCGCAAGTCCACCATGCCCTGACCGCCGGAATTGTCCTTTGTCCAGGACCAATCTCGATAAACCCGCTCTTGTCCGGGCAACTGAAACGCACCCCGGTCTTCAATCTCATCTTCCCAATCGATACGCCCATCGGCGATACCCGACAGGCCCACAATGGGTTTGAACGTTGAACCCGGGGCATACTGGCCATTGGTTGCTCGATTGAATAGCGGGACGTATCGGGATGAACTGAGGGCGGAAAAGGCCGATTCGCTCATGCCGGAGACGAAAATATTCGGGTCGTAGGCCGGCAAACTGACCATCGATAGAACACCACCACTGCGGGGATCAAGCGCCACGATGGCACCACGACGTCCAGAAAGTGCTTCGACGCTGGCTTTTTGTAACTCTATGTCCAGATGCAGGCGTATGTCCTCGCCAGCGGAAGGGCTTTGCACATCCAGGGTTTGTCTCACCCTGCCGAAAGCGTCGGTTTCGGCTTTTTGATAACCCACAGAGCCATGAAGCTGTTCTTCATAAAACGCCTCAACCCCGCGCTTGCCGATGAACTTCGTTGCGCTGTATTGCACTGGATCAACATCGCGCTGATCGTCATGCGTCATGCGCCGCACAGAACCGACCGCATGCGCGGCGATTTCACCGTAGGGGTAATAGCGCACCAATTGGTTGATGACTAAAACACCCGGAAGAACATGCCGATTCACCGCCAAGCTGGCCACCTCAGATTCACTCAACGAGTCGATGACCACGACGTAGGCATCCGATACCCGGCTACCCTTCAGGCGCGCTAACATTTCTTCTTCTTGAGCCTCAGAGAGCGACAGTACGCGAGACACTGCGGCTAGCGTGCTTTGTACATCGGAAATTTCGTCAGCAACCAACGCCAGAGAAGATGCATTTTGATTATCCGCCAACAATCGGCCGTTGCGATCGAAGATCATGCCTCGGGCCGGTGCCAGAGTTTGCACTCGCATGCGGTTGTCGTCCGAGCGACTGGCGTAGGTATCGTAGTTCCACAATTGCAGCTCGAGCAATCTGAGCATGAGCACACCTATCAGCAGAACGACCACTACAAAGAGCGTAATCGCACGACCAGTAAACAGCTCAACCTCTCGGCTTTGATCTTTTATGGAGCGTTCGAACGCCAAAATTTCCCTCTTCTACATCGCTTTCGGAGCCAGGTGTTGACCGATTCATTCCCAAGGGACTATCTACCCGGGCAATTTATGATAGACCTTTGATTTTATTCAGATAATGGAGCTTTCGTGGAGATCATTCCCGATGGTAAGGGTGCCCGATACTGATCGTCCAGGCGCGATACAAACTCTCGGCAAGCAACACGCGAACCATGTAATGAGGGAAGGTCAGTGCGGACAGTGACAGACGCTGGTCAGCCCGACCGAGCAACTGTGGACTCAACCCGTTCGCGCCTCCGATCAAGAACACGACATCCTTACCCATGTCGCGCCAACGGTTTAGCTCAGCTGATACCCCCTCGCCGTCAAATTGTCGACCTGCCTCGTCCATGGCGACAACCCAATCCGACGAACTGATTTTCTCGGCGATTTTTTTCGCTTCATACTCGTCCACCTTAGCGCTGTCTTGGTGATGTCGCGGTGCAGGAACTTCTGTCAAAGTCAGCGGCATCTCTCTAGGCAGCCGCTTGGCGTACTCATCGAAGCCTTGACGAATCCAAGCCGGACACTTGCTGCCGACAGAAATGACGCGCAGCTTCATCGCGATAGACCAAAAGCAGTATTACTGCCCGACTTCATGGCTCGTGCTTTCGGCGACGTCCGGTTCGCCTGATACCTCTTCCGTTTCATCCAGGTCAGACCAAAGACGTTCCAACTCATAAAACCCTCGGGCCTCTTCATTCATGACGTGGACGATCACGTCTGCCAAATCAACCAAGACCCAGTCGTAACTTTCTCTTCCTTCAATACCCAGCGGTTGCCGACCGATGGCTTTTGCCGACTCATTGGCCGTATCGACCAAGGCTTTCACATGGCGATTTGAGGTTCCCGTGACCAAAATCATGTGGTCGGTCATCGGGGTTAAGGCAGCGACATCCAGGGTCAAAATATTAACGCCTTTCAAATCTTCCAACGCGGCAACAATATGATCCCGCAGCTCACTTGGTTTCAAGTTATCCCTCCTGGGTTAGGTACAGCTGATGCTGATTGATGTAGGACCATACAAGAGGATCCAACAATGCTTGATCGCTTTCGCCTGCGGACCGGCGGCAGCGTATCTGTGAGGCCGAAACAGCCATCATCGGTAACGACAGGAACGCGATTTTGCCCGCCAGAGCGCCATCAATGGATTCCGCTCGATGTCTTTGCTCAAACGCGTTCAGCACCGGGTCAGTATCAGACTCGGCGATTGGCCCTGGGCGATGTACCACCACCAGGTGCCCATACTGCAGCAGTTCACGCCAATTCTGCCATGTCGGCAGCGTTCGATAAGAATCCATACCCAGTATCCAGCACAGCTGGGCGTCGGGGTTTTGATGCCTGAACGCGCGCAACGTATCGACAGCGTAGGATTTGCCGGGGCGACGCAACTCGGTATCGTCTGCCTGCAGCTTCTCGTGTTCCGCACAGGCAAGCTGCAACATCTTCCACCGATGATCATTTGGGGTTTGCGGTTGATCACGATGACTTGGTCGAGCCGACAAAATCATATGCACACGATCAAGGTTGAGACGCTGCTGGACACTTTGCGCCGCGTGTATATGTCCGAGATGCACCGGGTCAAAGGTTCCGCCATAAAGACCGATTCTCACGAACCCAGCCCCAAAGGACCACAACTCGCAAAGCCTCTAGCGATGACGAATCTCACCGTGACCAAGGACCACGTATTTTTGCGAGGTTAAACCCTCTAGGCCTACCGGGCCTCGAGCGTGAATTTTATCGGTAGAAATACCCACCTCCGCGCCAAGACCGTACTCGAATCCATCAGCAAACTGAGTCGAGGCATTCACCATGACCGATGCGGAATCCACCTGAGTGACGAACGCTCGCGACTTGGTGTAATTCTCGGTAACGATCACGTCTGTGTGCTGCGAGCCATAGTCGTTGATGTGCGCGATCGCCTGAGGCATATCATCAACAATGCGAATCGATAAAATGGGCCCTAGATATTCTTCACCCCAATCGGCTTCGGTGGCCGGATTCATCGCAATAATGCCTTGAGCCCGTTCACATCCGCGCAACTCGATCCCTGCATCGCTCAACTGAGCAGCCAGCGGGGCCAAAACGCGTTGCGCCGCGTCAGCATGAATCAGCAGCGTTTCCAGCGCGTTGCATACTGCGAGTTTTTCGACCTTAGAATTGAAGGCGATGGATATGGCCATTTCTGGATCCGCATCGGAGTCGATGTAGACGTGGCAAATACCATCCAAGTGTTTGATCACGGGAATTCTTGACTCACTACTGATGCGCTCGATCAGTCCTTTGCCGCCACGAGGCACGATCACGTCGACGTACTCGTGCATCTTCAGCAATTCACCTACCGCGGCCCGATCCGTGGTGTTGAGCAACTGCACGGTGGTGGCCGGCAACTCTGCTGCGACCAGGCCTTGAGTGACACAGGCCGCAATGGCTTGATTCGAATGGAAGGCTTCGGAGCCACCGCGCAAGATGCAGGCGTTACCGGATTTCAGTGAAAGGCTGGCTGCGTCTACTGTCACATTGGGCCGTGACTCGTAAATCATGGCGATCACCCCCAGCGGCACTCGCATTTTACCGATTTGGATTCCTGTCGGGCGATAACTGAAATCGCTCATTTCTCCGACCGGATCTTTTAAGGCATCAACCTGCAGAATGCCTTCGATCATTTGATCTATGCCTTTGTCGTCCAACAACAAACGATCAATCAGCGGTTGATCAATTCCGTTGTGCTCTGCTGCCGCCATGTCTTTGGCGTTTTCTTCACGAATCGCAGCCCGCGCACCGTCGACCGCGGCGGCGATCTGTTTAAGCGCTTCGGACTTACTCGCCGACGTTGCGCTGCCAATGATTCGCGAGGACTCGCGTGCGTTTCGCCCAACCGCAGCAATGTATGAGGCTATATCGTTTTTCAAGGGTTCATCTTTCATGGCTTCATTATAGGGACATTACTCGATTGCACCCAACTTCCTTGGCGTAAAAAACCGATTCTCCCTAGCCGATCGCTTTAATCGGCCAATTGTTTAATGATTTCCTGCAATTCCACCAGGCGTGCCTCTGGGGTGGGCATTTCCAACAGCCACTGCTTGGCCTCAGGCGCGATGGGCAGCAAGTCCGCCACACGATGGCTCACCGAACGATCCTCGTGAAAATCGACTTGCGGGCTCAACTCTTGGATCAACGGATGAGCGAGCAAATCTCGGAGCACGCTCACCAGGGGATCGTAGCGTTCTGACAACGGCAGCGCTGGCTCTGACAACAAACGCACCTCGGCCCGCATCAAGCCATCCCGCGCCACGTCAGTCTCGATCACGGAAAATTTCTCGCCGCCCTGAGCCACAATTCCCAGCAAACCGTTATCCGCCTGATCAAAATCGATGATATGCGCCTGAGTACCGACATCGTATATGTGCGCGCCCTTGGCCTTGTTGTCAGGGTCTTTTGCGTCCAATACATCGGAACCCTCGCGGAGCAAGACAACACCAAACCCTTTGCCTTCGCGCATACACCAACGAATCATGTCGACATAACGAGGCTCAAAGATGCGCAGCGGCAGAGCGCCTCCCGGGAACAATACCGTGCGTAACGGAAACAAGGGAATATCGAGCGCTTGAGTTTGGTCGTTCTCGGCCATCTGGTTCCTTTCATCCGTCATTTAATGCTCCCTGATGTTAAGCTGTTTGCCGCGGATGCACCTCATCCTGACAGGACAAATAATGGATTGGTTACAAATTGTCTTTTTGAGTTTGCTGCAGGGTTTGACCGAATTCTTGCCCGTATCCAGCTCCGCCCACTTGGTGCTTCCTGCACAGCTCACCAATTGGCCCGACCAAGGTCTCGCCTTCGATGTGGCCGTCCATTTTGGCACGCTGATTGCCGTACTTGCCTATTTTCGCAGCGACTTGTTGAACATGCTCTGGGCAGTCAGCCGATCCCCTTCACTGATCGGCACCGTCGGCTGGCGAACCGTTATTCGCCAAACGGCCGCACACGATCGGGATCTGGATTTGGTGTTCAAACTTGCAATCGCCACCCTGCCCGTCGTCATCGTTGGCTTTGCCAGCAAGGACTTTATCGAAACCCAGCTGCGCACCATTCCTGTGATTGCCACGACCACGATGCTCTTTGGTGCGTTACTTTGGTACGCCGACCGTCGGTCGAGCAGCCGTTCTATAGTGGAGTGGCGAGATGCGTTGTGGATAGGGTTTGCTCAGATCTTGGCTCTAATACCCGGCACATCCCGCTCGGGTATCACAATCACCGTCGCGCTGTTGATTGGTTTGAACCGCGTGTCCGCGGCCCGGTTTTCATTCCTGTTGTCCATTCCAGCCATTGCTGGTGCGCAACTGCTTCTTACCAAGGACTTGGTCGCCACCGAAGGCTCGGTAAACCTGCTACCGATCTTGGTGGGTGCGCTGATCGCCTTTGCAAGCGCCTACGCCAGCATTCACTTCTTCATTCGATTGCTGGATCGCTTTGGCATGACACCCTATGTCGTCTATCGACTATTGCTGGGCACCGTTCTGTGGCTGCTGATCTGGTGACAGCACGTACCTAGGCGCGAGATCCCCTCCTAAAACGGGATATCGTCTTCAAAATCATCATCTGAAAGACTGGTGTTTGCCTTAGCTGCCGGCGGGCCCGCATTTTGTGGCGTATCAAAACCACTGGGGGCACTGGAGTAGCCGTCATTTTGGTTGCCCATGCCGCCGCCGGCCGGAGCTCCGCCAAAACCGCCATCGCCCATGCTGCCGCGACTGTCGAGCATCTGCAGTTCATTTGCATTGATCTCAGTGCGGTATTTTTTTTCGCCGTTCACTTCCCAGCTTGAGGTGCGCAGGCTGCCTTCGATATACACCTTTGACCCTTTACGCAGATATTCCCCTGCGATTTCGCCTAAGCGGGCAAAGCACACAATGTTGTGCCATTCGGTACGTTCTTGCTGCTCGCCAGTGGTGCGGTCTTTCCAGCTCTCAGAGGTTGCTATGCTAAATTTTGTCACCGCATTGCCATTTTGTGCATAGCGCGTTTCTGGGTCACGGCCCAGATTGCCAATCAGCATGACCTTGTTGATGCCTCTAGCCATTTTTGTCTCCGAAAAAGTAATCGTCCCCTAGTGTAGAGCAAAGCCAGAAACCACCCAATCGGAAAAGTGCTCGGCCACTTGCAAAGGAGCCGGAAAAACAGTTGTGTCTGGCTTACACCAGTACCGTTCCCTTGCCGCGATTGCACGATCACGTTATGTTGCCTCTCTTACATTGCTACGAGTTCCCACACCTTGGATACCATTGCTGTCCGCGGCGCCCGCACCCATAACCTTAAAAACATTGATCTAGACATACCGCGCGACAAGTTGGTGATCATCACTGGCCTTTCCGGCTCGGGAAAATCTTCGCTGGCATTTGACACCCTCTACGCTGAAGGCCAACGGCGCTACGTGGAGTCCTTATCCGCTTACGCTAGACAATTTTTGTCGATGATGGAAAAGCCCGATGTAGACCTGATCGAGGGGCTGTCTCCGGCGATTTCCATTGAGCAAAAATCCACCTCGCATAACCCCAGATCCACCGTTGGCACCATTACGGAGATTTACGATTATTTGCGGCTGCTGTTTGCTCGGGTCGGAGAGCCACGCTGCCCCACCCACGATCAGCCTTTGGATGCTCAAACCATCAGCCAAATGGTTGATCAGGTTATACAAAACATGCCCGATCAACGCATCATGGTGCTGGCACCTGTGGTCAACGAACGCAAGGGTGAGCACTTACACGTTTTTCAGGAGTTGATCGGTAACGGCTTTGTGCGCGCGCGAATCAATGGTTTAGTTGTTGACTTGGATGATGCGCCGGCACTGGACAAGAATAAAAAACACACCATTGAAGCGGTGGTCGACCGGGTTAGGGTCAAGGACGATATCGCCCAGCGCTTGGCAGAAAGTTTTGAAACGGCTCTCGCCCTGTCTGACGGTGTTGCCCAAGTGATTGATATGGACGACGCTGAGCTACCCGCTACGGGTTTTTCAGCGCGCTTTGCTTGCCCGACTTGCGGCTACTCTATTGCAGAACTGGAACCCAGAATGTTCTCATTCAATAACCCTGCTGGCGCCTGTGCCGGCTGTGATGGGTTGGGGGTCACTCAGTTCTTTGACCCGGAGCTGGTTGTCGCTGATGACGATCTCACTTTGGCAGAAGGTGCCATACGGGGCTGGGATCGCCGCAACGTCTATTACTTTCATATGCTGAGTTCCATCGCCGAGCACTACGACTTCGATGTGGAAGTACCGTTTAACCAGCTCAGCAAAAAACATCGCGACATTATTCTCAACGGCAGCGGGCGCCAGCGAATCGACTTCAGCTACGTGAACGATCGTGGTGACGTGATTAAACGCACCCATCGCTTCGAAGGGGTTCTGCCAAATATGGCGAGACGCTTCCATGAAACCGAATCGTCCATGGTACGAGAAAACCTGCAGAAATTTATGCGGGTAACCCACTGTCCGAGCTGCTCGGGTACCCGCCTGCGCGAGGAATCTCGGCACGTTTTTGTCGGCAAATCTAATTTGCCCAGTATTACGCACCAGTCCATCGCCCAGAGCTTGGACCATTTCAACGCCCTCAAACTGCAGGGCCAGCGCGCCACCATTGCGGAAAAAATTCTTAAGGAGATCACCGCGCGCCTGCAGTTCTTGGTGGACGTAGGCCTAAATTACCTGAGTTTAGATCGCAGCGCCGAAACCCTTTCCGGTGGCGAGGCACAACGTATTCGCTTGGCAAGCCAGATCGGCGCGGGGCTGGTGGGCGTCCTGTACATCCTCGACGAGCCGTCCATTGGATTGCATCAACGCGACAACGAGCGGTTACTCAAGACCCTCGAACATCTCAGAGATTTGGGAAACACCGTAATCGTGGTAGAGCATGATGAAGAAGCCATGCGTAAGGCCGACTATTTGGTGGATATCGGCCCGGGCGCCGGAGTCCACGGCGGCAAAGTTGTCGCAGCGGGCAGTTACGAGGACGTGCTCAAAAACAAAAAGTCCATCACGGGCCAGTACCTGAGCGGTGCGAAAAAGATTGAAGTCCCGGCGAATCGCAACACACCAAATCCAGCGAAGATGCTGACCTTGACCGGTGCGAGCGGCAACAATCTGGACGATGTATCACTAAGCGTTCCGTGCGGTCTGCTCACCTGCATAACCGGCGTCTCTGGATCCGGCAAGTCGACACTGATCAACCATACCCTGTACCCCCTTGCAGCAACGGAACTCAACAAGGCCACTACCCTCAAAGCTAGGCCTTACGAGTCGATCGACGGTCTGCAGCATCTCGATAAGGTCGTGGACATTGATCAAAGTCCCATCGGTCGCACACCGCGCTCAAATCCGGCGACTTACACAGGCTTGTTTACGCCGATTCGCGAACTTTTCGCCCAAGTACCTGAAGCTCGGGCCAGAGGGTATAAACCGGGGCGGTTCAGTTTCAACGTCAAGGGTGGTCGCTGTGAAGCCTGTCAAGGCGATGGCCTCATCAAAGTTGAGATGCACTTTTTACCGGATGTCTATGTGCCCTGCGACACCTGCACCGGTAAGCGCTACAACCGCGAGACCCTCGACATCCGCTACAAGGGCAAGAACATCAACGAAGTTCTCGATATGACGGTGGAGGATGCGGCTGAATTCTTCGCCCCGGTGCCCATGCTGGCCCGCAAGCTGGAAACCCTCAAAGACGTGGGCCTGTCTTACATTCGATTGGGCCAGTCAGCGACCACGTTGTCCGGCGGCGAAGCACAACGGATCAAGCTGTCGAGAGAGTTATCCAAACGGGACACGGGCAGCACGCTCTACATCTTGGACGAACCCACAACCGGGCTGCACTTTCATGATATTGCTCAGTTACTTGAGGTGTTGCACCGACTACGCGATGACGGCAATACCATCGTCGTTATCGAACACAATTTGGATGTGGTGAAGACTGCAGACTGGGTGGTGGATCTCGGACCGGAAGGCGGATCCGGTGGCGGAAAAATCGTAGCGACCGGCACCCCGGAGACCGTGGCGGCTACCAAGAAATCTCATACCGGAAGGTTTTTAAAGGATGTGCTCACCTAAGCGATGTGGGGAACACTTCGCAACGCTGACGCTGAACTTAATCGCCCAGCACTGGTTTGACCCGCTGCTGTTAGCGGCCAGGCAGACAGGCCCGCAACGCGCTGGTACACAGCTGGACATTTTCCTGACGAGCCGCGTAGCCCATCAAACCAATGCGCCAGACTTTGCCGGCAAAGGCTCCTAAGCCCGCACCGATTTCCAAATTGAATTCTTTCAGCAACTGCTGACGCACCGCTGCTTCATCGACCCCTTCTGGCACCTTGACCAAATTGAGCTGAGGTAGACGATAGGATGCATCTACGACGAACTCCAACCCCAAAGCGGACAAATTTTCGTACAGGGCATTGTGCATGGTTCGGTGCTTCGCCCAAGATGCTTCTAGGCCCTGCTCTTTCACCATCAGCAACGCTTCGTGCGAACCGTACATCGCATTCACTGGCGCGGTGTGGTGGTAGGTACGACCACCCCCCTCGCCGTCCCAGTAAGCCATCAGCAAGGACAAATCCAAAAACCAGCTTTGAACCGGAGTGTTTCGTGATTTCACGCGATCCGCTGCTGCTTGGCTAAACGTGATCAGGCTGATGCCCGGCGGTGCCGATAAACACTTTTGGGTTCCGGAATAGGTCACATCGGCCTGCCACTGATCGACTTCCAGTTCGACGCCTGCCAACCCAGTTACCGAGTCCACAATGGACAAACAGCCGTGATCCTTGGCTAAGGCGCAGAGGGTTTTAACATCGCTGCATACCCCGGTGGATGTCTCCGCATGCACAAAACCAACCACTTTGGCATCCGGGTGAGCGATCAAGGCGGCACGCAGCTTCTCTGGGTCTACTTGGGTACCCCACTCGTCTTCTACTGTGACCAGTTCGCCGCCCATGCGTCTGACATTCTCCGCCATACGCATACCGAAGACACCGTTTATGCATACGATGGCTTTGTCGCCGGGTTCTAGTAGGTTTGCATAGGAGGCTTCCATCGCCGCTGAGCCAGGGGCGGACAGCGGGAGGGTGAGCGCATTTGACGTGCGAAA
Organism: Pseudomonadota bacterium; assembly: GCA_009936895.1. Taxonomy (GTDB): domain Bacteria; phylum Pseudomonadota; class Gammaproteobacteria; order Pseudomonadales; family Azotimanducaceae; genus UBA4421. The sequence goes on along the minus strand of JAACDS010000155.1, from coordinate 4,980 downwards.
CGTATAGCGCATGAGATCCTTGATCTCTTCCATTAAGCCTTGGAATTCAGGATCCAAGTGCCCGATGGTCGCTTTCCCCATGGCCCCCAATACTCGTGGATGAACATCCGATGGGCCCGGACCCATCAACGTACGGGGGGTTGGATGAAAGCTTGTATTCATAGGTGATTAGCCGTCTTTTTTGTCTTCTTCTGTCTTGTCGTCTTCTGCCTTTACGTCTTCTGCCTTGGGCTCTTCAGCATCGGCCACCGTATCCTCTGCCGTCGCTACGGTTTCTTCTACCGCCTCGGTCGGCTCTGGCGCTGCTTCTTCTGCAACCTCTTCAGCAGGTACGGCCTGAGCATTGGCATAATCTTCATCAAGATCTTCCACCACAACCGGACGTCCGACTAATTCGATGTAGGCCATAGGCGCTGCGTCTCCGGTGCGAAATCCGCATTTGAGAATACGTGTGTAACCACCGGGCCGATCTTGGTACCGAGGACCAAATTCTGTAAACAGTTTACCGACCGCGGCCTTGCTCCGCGTACGCGAGAAAGCCAGTCGCCGATTCGCCACGGAATCTTCCTTGGCAAGCGTAATCAACGGCTCGACGACGCGTCTCAGCTCTTTCGCCTTGGGCAAAGTCGTTTTGATCACTTCACTTTCAATCAGTGAGGCAGCCATGTTGCTGAACATCGCTTTGCGATGCGAACTGTTTCGGTTTAGCTGTCTGCCACTCTTTCGATGACGCATTGTTCGTTCCTGTCGCTAATGTCTGCGTTTCACAACGCAATAATCGTTTTCTATCTATCCGTCGTGCGGGCTTACAGCCGGCCCCCATGCAAATTCGCGGGAGGCCAGTTTTCTAGGCGCATGCCCAGTGCGAGTCCGCGCGAAGCCAATACGTCTTTGATTTCTGTCAGAGACTTTTTACCCAGGTTAGGCGTCTTCAACAACTCGACTTCGGTACGCTGAATCAGGTCACCGATGTAGTAGATGTTTTCTGCCTTAAGGCAGTTCGCCGACCGGACGGTCAGCTCCAGATCGTCTACAGGGCGAATAAGAATTGGATCGACTTCGTCCTCTTTCTCTTCGACTATCTGCTCTTTCTCGTTATCGAGGTCGACAAATACGGCCAACTGATGCTGAAGAATGGTCGCTGCGCGACGAATCGATTCTTCAGGGTCGATGGTGCCGTTGGTTTCTAGGTCCAGAACCAGCTTGTCCAAGTCGGTACGCTGCTCAACTCGTGTGCTTTCTACGCTGTATGACACGCGACGCATAGGACTGTAGGACGCATCCAGACGCAGAGTGCCGATCGAACGTGACTCTTCTTCTGATTCCACTTGAGAGTCCACTGGCACGTAGCCACGGCCGCGGGTAACTCGCGCTTCGATGCGGATCGAGCCTTTGTCGTTCAGATTGCAGACCACGTGATCTGGGTTTGCAATCTGAATGTCTTCGGTTAGCTGAAAGTCGCCCGCTAGCACAGGACCCGAACCTGACTTGCTTAAAGTGATCACGCCTTCGTCTTGGTTATGCATGACGAGGCTGATGTCTTTCAGATTCAACAAGATATCTATGACATCTTCTTGCACGCCTTCGATGGTGCTGTACTCGTGCAGGACGCCATCGATCTGCACTTCGGTAATCGCACAGCCAGGCATGGACGAGAGCAAAATACGGCGCAGAGTATTACCCAGCGTGTGGCCGAAACCCCGCTCCAGCGGCTCAAGGGTCACCTTGGCTCGGAATGGAGAATCGCTTTGAACATCAATTTGTTGTGGTGGTAGAAAATCGTTAATCAGCTGTGACATATGTGTCTCCCACAAGCGCCCAACTAGGCGTGATGAAAATTACTTAGAGTAAAGCTCTACGATGAGGTTCTCATTAATCTCCGCAGGCAGCTCTTCGCGATCTGGTAGGCGCTTGAACGTGCCTTCCATCTTGTCAGCACTTACCTCTACCCAGTCCACTTGACCGCGTTGTGCGGACAACTGCAGTGCCGCCTGTATACGCAACTGAGCACGAGACTTCTCGCCCACCGCGACGATATCGCCGGCCTTCACCTGATAAGAGGCGATATTGACGATGCCGCCATTTACCGTAATCGACTTATGTGACACCAGCTGGCGACTTTCTGCGCGGGTGGAGCCATAACCCATACGATAAACGACGTTATCCAAACGGCTTTCCAGAAGCTTTAACAGGTTCTCGCCTGTCGCGCCCTTTTTACGGTCGGCAGTCTTGTAGTAGTTGCGGAACTGCTTCTCCAATACACCGTAAATACGACGCACTTTTTGCTTTTCACGCAGCTGTACCGCGTAATCGGATAACCGACCACGACGAATACCGTGCTGTCCGGGTGCATTATCGATCTTGCACTTGGAATCGATGGGGCGCACGCCACTCTTCAAAAAAAGATCCGTGCCTTCTCGACGGCTTAATTTCAGTTTTGGTCCTAGATAACGGGCCATACGTAGTTCTCCGTAAGTATTCTTTTAGCCAGCCAAGCGCTAAACGCGACGACGCTTTGGCGGACGGCAACCGTTGTGCGGAATAGGCGTCACATCAGCAATGCTATTGATTTTGAGACCCGCAGCGTTGATCGCTCGCACTGCAGACTCGCGACCCGGTCCTGGGCCTTTCACAAAGACGTCGACACTCTTCATACCGAATTCAACGGCAACATTACTTGCACGCTCGGCAGCAACCTGAGCAGCAAACGGTGTGCTTTTGCGGGAACCGCGGAAACCTGAACCACCCGAGGTAGCCCAGCTCAGCGCATTACCCTGACGATCGGTGATCGTGATAATCGTGTTATTGAACGACGCGTGAATGTGGGCCAGCCCATCGACTACTACGCGTTTCGCTTTCTTCTTTTCCGCCATATCTACTTATCCTGCTTTTTTCCGCCAAGGCTCTTCTCGGCTGAGCTTTACCGCGATGACGCTACTTGCGGATCGGTCGGCGCGGCCCTTTACGGGTTCGCGCGTTGGTTCGTGTACGCTGACCATGCACTGGCAGGTGCCGGCGATGACGCATGCCACGATAGCAACCCAAATCCATCAATCGCTTGATGTTCATTGAGGTTTCGCGACGCAGATCGCCTTCAACAGTACATTTAGCGACTTCATTTCGAATCGCATCCAAATTGGCTTCGTCAAGTTCACCAATCTTCTCATCGGGTCTTACACCCGCGGCATCACAAATTTTCACCGCAGTCGTAGGCCCTATTCCGAAGATATAGGTCAACGATACCCGCGCGTGCTTGTTATCCGGGATATTTATTCCGGCAATACGTGCCATCTATTCGCTCCGTCTTACACTTGAAGTCATAACCGCCAATTATCCTTGGCGCTGCTTATGACGTGGTTCAGCACTGCAAATCACGCGGACAACGCCATGGCGCTTCACGATCTTGCAGTTCCGACAAATTTTCTTTACCGATGCTCTTACTTTCATAGTCCTAACCTGTACTGGCGTTTACCGCCGCTTCCCATAGTTCTGTAACTTGGACTTCTCCATGAGCTTCGCATATTGGCTGCTCATCAGATGCGATTGCACCTGCGCCATGAAGTCCATGGCTACAACCACGACGATGAGTACCGCCGTGCCACCAAGTTGAAAAGAGGTGTCGAAAAACACCACCATGAATTCGGGTAACAAACACACCAAAGTGACGTAGGCTGCGCCAAACACCGTCAACCGCGTGATCACATCATCAATATACTTCGACGTTTGGGCACCGGGGCGAATCCCTGGAACGTAGGCACCCTGTCGCTTCAAATTATCCGCAACGTCTTTGGGATCAAACATGATGGCGGTGTAGAAAAAACTGAAAAAGATGATGCCGGCCGCAAACATCATAATGTACAACGGTTGTCCCGGTGACAGCACCAGGGCAATTTGCTGTAGCGCACCCATGCCCGGATTACTGCCGAACCAGCTCGCCATAGATGCTGGCGCGAGCAGCAGGCTCGACGCAAAGATCGCTGGAATGACACCCGCCATGTTTATCTTTAGTGGTAAATGGCTGCTCTGAGCCTGAACCATACGCCGCCCCTGCTGTCGTTTGGCGTAATTCACCGTAATCCGACGCTGGCCGCGCTCTACGCGAACAACAAACCATACAACGCCGATGGCCAATGCGGCCATTACTAGTAGCGCGATAATGTTGATGTTGCCCAAACGTGCCGCTTCGAACATTTGGCCAATGGCCGATGGAAAGCCAGACACAATGCCTGAGAAGATCAACAGCGATATGCCGTTGCCGACGCCTCGCTCGGTGATCTGCTCACCCAGCCACATCATGAATATAGACCCGGTGACCAACGTCAGTGCCGCCACAAACAAAAAGCTTGTGCCCGGATCAAAGGCCAAGCCTTGATTGCCCAAGGTAACCGCCAGTGAGCTGCCTTGAATCAACGCAATTGCCAACGTGAGATAGCGTGTCGCCTTGGTAATCTTGCGACGACCCGCTTCGCCTTCTTTGCGCCACTGTTGGAATTGCGGCCACATCATGGTCAGCAAGTTCATGATGATACTAGCCGTAATGTAAGGAATAACGCCGAGTGCCAAAATACTCATGCGTTCCCAGGCACCGCCAGAGAACATGTTGAACAGTTCTAAGATGCCACCTTGATTTTGGTTGAACAACGCCTGCAGCTGACCGGGATCGATCCCGGGAACCGGGATATGCGTGCCGATCCGATAAACGAGCAGCGCAAACAACACGAACAGAAGTCGGCTACGGAGTTCTGCGACTCCCGCCTGGTTTCCGGCCAACTGGTTGGCTATGTCTTCTTGATTGCGTGACATCGTTTTTCTTTATAAATCCGAGTTACTGTTCTACTAACCGTTGCTGTCGATTTCGAGGGTTTGGGCTGTTACGCCGTTTCCGCCGTCTTGTCTTTTTTCACTAACCGACCTCTTACTGGCGCTTCTATATCAATGACTTGACCGCCCGCTGCCTCGATGGCTGCGCGAGCACCCTTG
>JAACDS010000154.1 GCA_009936895.1 Pseudomonadota bacterium | reverse complement strand
TCAACGAAGCGCGCAGCGCGTTGTCGACTACGGACAGTGGGTCAGAGAAAACCATCGGCGACCTAGCCTTGGATCAGGACGCCCTGCGGGTGAGTTGGCAGGGCCAACGTATTGATCTGTCCGGCACCGAGTTTCGCATGCTGGCCAAACTGGTTCGTGCGCCCGGCCATGCGGTGAGTTACGAAACTCTCATGAACGCAACTATGCAAAGTTTGGTAACCAACAACACCATCAACACCCATATGCGCAACATTCGAAAGAAATTCGAAGCCGTTGACCAAGAATTTGCCTGTATCAAAAGCGAGTACGGGTTTGGTTATCGGTGGACCAAGCAGTAAGGCGCCCTGCCAATGAAATGGGGGCTTAATTTTCGTGGACCGCGTTTAGGCACCAAGCTTGCGTTAATGGGCCTCGCTCTGCTTGTGGTGCCTTGGTTTAGCTATTTGCAGCTGGTCGAAATGGAGCGCCTGTTGATTCAAGGCCAGTCTCAGGCGCAGTTGCTCACCGCTGAAGGTATCTCGACCCTATTTAATGGTCGGGAAGATTTATTCAATGATTTACCCGTCACCCTTGAGGATTTTGAGCCGCTTTATGCCCAACCTCTGGAAAACACCATTCGACTGGATGCCAATGCGGAGGATTGGGGCAAGGCTCAGGACGACGCTAACTATTTGTCTTTTGGGTCTCCAGCCGGCACCCAAGATGCCGATTTTGATCTGTTATTAGGTGAGCGCGCCGATTATTTGTACGCCCATATGCGCATCAAGGACGATCGTTTGGTGTACCGAGACACCGAGTATCTTCGTTTGGATAACGCCGATCACATTCGACTGAATTTTATTGGTGCAGGCGGTCAGGACGGTCGGATGTCCTTGATCTTCGACGAATCCGATATGGTGACTGGTTTTGCTATGGACAGCGAATGGCGTTACGCCGCGACCGGGAGTGCGGACAATCGTGTTCAGGGTGTCCTGCGACGGGTGGCCGGGGCGAACGAAATTGTTTTGGAATTTCGCATTCCCCTAAGTTTATTGGGTTCACGGAAGTATTTCGGCCTGACCTATGTGGACGTTGACGACGCACTGCAGCGTGAGGTTGTGCGTAGCACTCAAACTCTGCCGACTAAGGCCGACCAAAACTTCAATTTGGTGGTACTGCGTACCCCAGAGGTGCGAAACATTGTGCAAGGTTTGGGGTATTCGGGGGCAAAAATTTTAGTCATAGACGATCTGCAACGTGTCCGAGCAGAAGTCGGCGCGACCCGGCAACAGACCGAAGAAGATGCACCGACTATCCGTGCCGGGACAGTCACACGACAGCTGACACGTGCAGGTGATTTTATTCGTAGCGTATTTTTGGGTGCCGGTGACGATCAAGACGCGCCTAAGGAAGGCAGCGGCGAGCGTCAGGAGAGCCCGGCCGACAGAGCCATTCGAATCAGCTTGCAGGGAGATCCTATCGCCCTTCGCAACCGCGTATCCGGTAATGAGGAAATCATTCTAGCCGCCCACCCGATTGTCTCTGCGGATCAGGTGATTGGTACGGTGATCGTCGAACAAAACATTGACGATATTTTGCGCTTTCAACGCACCGCCTTAGAGCAGGTGTTGCTGCTGTCGTTGCTGAGTCTGTTCGCCATTTTTTTGGCGTTGATCACTTTTGCGGGCCGGTTAGCCTGGCGCATTCGCAACCTGCGCCGTGACGCATCCGCTGCTATTGATGTGCGCGGTCGTCTGCGTCGAGGCGGCCTGCTTAACGAGATCAATGCCGGGGACGAGATTGGGGATTTGGCGCGCAGCGTTTCCAACATGTTGGAAAAGCTCAAGCAGCACAACGGGTTCTTGGAAAACATGCCGCGGACCCTGCGTCATGAGATCAACAATCCGCTGAATACGCTGAGCACATCCTTGCAGAATCTTGCTGAAGAACATCCGGACATTGATTCCAGCAAATATCTGGAAAGCGCCAAGCGCGGGGTTAACCGCATTGGTTCCATTGTCCAAAATCTCGCGGATGCGGCCAATTTAGAGGAAGCCCTTGAAGCCGAAGAACTTGAAGAAATCGACCTCAACGAATTGTTGGCCAGTTATGTCGCTAACTGCGGCGGCGCCCCTGCCACGGCCCGGTTCGAGTATCACGGCAGTCCTGCTCCGGCACGCGCGCTGGTGTCTGATTTTCGTATCGAGCAAATGCTCGACAAGTTGATCGACAACGCCGTCGACTTTCACCGGGCCGGCACACCGATCCGGGTTCAGCTGGAGTGTTTCGGTGATTTGGCGCAGATCGTGGTGGCGAACCGTGGTGCCGCTCTGTCCAAAAGCAAACTGAACACCATTTTTGATTCCATGGTGAGCCACCGAGGCCCCGACAACCGTTTGCACTTCGGCCTCGGGCTGCATGTTGTTCGTATTATTGCCGAGCACCACGGTGGGACGGTGACAGCTGTAAACCTAGAAGATCTAAGCGGCGTCGCCTTTGTCATACGACTACCGCTTGTGATGCCCTCGAACAAAAGCTCGCGTATTCAAAACGTAAGTGACGGCGCACTTCGAGCAGAGCGCTAACAGAGCGAGGTTTAGGCCCTTACGTAGGCACTCTCCATGGTCAGCGCCCCACCTTGAACGACGACTAGCTCTTTGCGCACAAGATTTTCCATGGCAGCCAAAACACTTCGAGCCGCCGCCGGGTACATAAATTCGGGTGTGTCGCGATACATCAGGGGTACCATTTCACGAATCTGATGGGTCCCTTGATCGATACACGCCAAAATTTGCTGTTCTCGTTCTAGGCGGTGATCGATATACGCCTGCACATGAGTTTTCGGGTCAATGATGGATGGCCCATGGGTCGGCCAGTAGATGTCATCGTCTCGCGTCAGCAGCAGCTCGAGGCTTTGCATGTAGTCCGCCATGTCCCCGTCCGGAGGGGAGATGATGCTGGTAGACCAGCCCATGACATGGTCACCGGTAAACAGCGCTTTTTGTTCTTGCAGCGCAAAACACAGGTGGTTGGATGTATGACCGGGGGTATACACGCACTCTACCGTCCAGTCCTCCCCTGCAATGATATCGCCATGGGTTACGAGATGGTCAGGCTCGAAGTCCATGTCGCCACCCTCTTCCACTTGCACACCTTGCTCGATTTTACCCGCGCCGTGAGGGCCATAGGCGTATGTGGGGGCACCGGTTTTGGCTTGCAGTGGACGGCATCCCGGCGAATGGTCCATGTGAGTATGCGTGACCAAAATATGGCTCACTTCCTCGCCGGGCAGGCCCGCCAAAATCGCATCGATATGCGCCTTGTCATCAGGGCCCGGATCGATAACAGCGACCTTGCCTGTGCCTAGGATATAGGTACCGGTGCCATGAAACGTAAATGGCCCTGGGTTATTGGCGATGACCCGCCGAATGCCCGGTGCCAACTGCGTTACCGTACCGTAGTCGAACTCGAGCTCTCGGCGATAGGGAATATGAACCATGCGTAATACCTCGGTATGTCAGTGAGCCGCTCAGGCGGGTTAAAGCGCCGAGGAATATAGAATTCGGCCGCTGCAATTGCAATCTGGTGTCGTGGTTACGAATCTGTCTGCCATTTCTTCAACCAGCGCTGCCATTCCTCGACATCGGGGCGTAACCCAAGAGCTTGGGCGAGATAGTCGCGAGCCTCAGCGTTCATTCCTGCCTTTCTGGCTTGCTCTGCGACTGAGGCGAGGCGCTTTGCGCATTCTGTTATCTGGAACAGTGCCTGCTCGTTTGTTGCGTCGAGTGCCAACACTTCCTGAAGTTTCCTCACCGCATTGTTCTCTGCCGGGGCGGTGATGAAACCCTGCTCGATCAGTACGTTGGCTTGTTCAAGGCCGATGGAAATCTGGCTTCGTCGGGTGATTTCGCTGTCGATGCGTTCGCGCATGTTGGCAATCGGCGTTGGATTAAGTCCCTGAGACTCAGCAAGAGCCACTTGCTGCTGTGCTTCGGTCAACGCGCCCTCTTTCACAAGGTCTTGGATTTCTTCCATCACCGCCGCGGTAATTTCCCCAAGCCCGGCGGATGCCGGGGCATTGTCTGGATCGGTAGCCAGTACCTGCAAATACAGTTCGGCGGCGTTCGCGCCGCTTGGGAGCATCAACTGGCCCTGTTGACGCAGAACTTGCGCCTGATCCAGTAAGTCAGCAATCGCACTTTGGATTGACGTGGCTTCCGAGATTAATCGTCGCACCTGATCCAACTCACGCAGATCGCTGCGCGCTGCCGTGGCCCGCTGCAACAGCCGAATCGCTTGGGCGACCTCGCCTTCTCGGGCGGCTTGCGCCGCCAATTCGCCGTAGTGCTTGCTGATGTCCGTCAAACCCTGAGCCGCCGCCGCATGATCCGGCGAAATACGCAGAATCTCCTCAAAGGCCTGCACGGCCGCTGCCGCACTGGCTTCATCCGACAGACCACTGCTGCGCAGCAATGACTGGGTACTGGCCAGCAATCGCTCGGCCCGAAAGCGGTTTTGCAGTCGCAGCGAAAGCACCGTCAGCTCGGGGTCTGATTCGAATACGCTTTGGGCCTCTTCCAATCGAGTTGTGGCACGTTCCAAATCGTTTTGCGCCATCGCGCCGGCGATGGACTGCTTCCAAGTCACCGCCGTGTCGCGTAGTGCTTGCTGAGCGGGTTGATATCCCGGCGCCAGCTCGATCACCCTGCGATAGGCCGCGACGATGGTTGTTAGGCCTTGATTTGGATCCGAGGCCAACGATTGAGCCTCACGCCAGGCCGCGGTGAGCTCTGGATTTTCGATGATGCCCAAGGAAGCAGCTGCGTTTTCGACGACCGGCAGAAGCTCTGCGCGAAAGGTGAACAACCCTGCCAGTATTGAACCGGTAAATATCAGCGCCACGGTGCTTTGCAGCGCGATTCGTCTTCGACGTTTACGCCTGAGTCGTTTGTTCCGCAGCGCGAGTTCGTCCGGGCGCAGCCGCAACTCGGCGAATAGAGCCGACAGTTCCAGGGTGTCGATTGCCGCACTGCGAACGACGTGACCGGCGAGCTCCGCATCCAACTCTGCGGCAGCGAATAACGCTGTTAACGCAGCGGCGTTGGAGATTCTTTGTTGAGGACTTTTTGCCATTAGACCGTCGACGACGGGCTGCAAGGTTTGCAAATGGCTGGGCAATTTCGGCACGCTCTCTTGCAGATGCGCTTGCAGAACGGCTTCTCGAGATTCGTCGGAAAACGGCAGCCGTCCACTCAACAGTTGGAAAGCGATCACACCAAGGGCGTAGTAGTCGCTCGCCCCCGAACTGGCTGTTTCCTGATGCACTATTGTCGATGAGGCTGCTTGAATCCGTTCCGGGCTCAGATAGGCGGGAGAGCCTGATTGATCGGGGGACAAGGGGGTATCGTTTTCGCCTGTTCGGTAGGCTGAGCCGAGATCAATCAATACCGGCTGTCCATTGGATTTGATCAGCACATGTTCGGGACGCAGGTCGCCGTGGGCATAGCCCTGTTGATGAAGTGCATCCAATGCGCCGGCAATCTGCAAGAAAAACTGCGTCAACTCGCTGATCGCGATGCCCTGCTCTACCCAGTCCATCAGAGTTTGCTGGCCGTAATAACTCAGCAGTAAATAACTGTGACCGTCGAGGGTTTTTGCTTTTAAGAGTTGGCAAATGCCCGGGTGGTCGATTTGTTGCAGAACGTCTTTTTCGATACTGCCCTGAGGCGTAAATTTCAGCACGGCGGCTTCTGAGCCGTCCGAACGCCTCACCAACAAAGTGCTTGCCGGTGACTTACTGCCCAAGGCGCGAATGACGCGAAAACCGTCGATCATTCCATTGATCGGCGTTGGGTAGACGGAATCATCCATTGGTTGCGGCGGCTGTTGGTTTTGACGTAATCGGCGGCACCGTGACCTCTTTGGGACTGGCAGGAGGTTGCGGCAATCCAATGCGTTCTCCTGCGATGCGTTGGCCAAGTATCCATCGGCCTACCTCAACGATATATGCCCCCGTTAGGGTGACAGCGTATCCGTCACCGTGGGCAAGTCCGTTGATGCAGTCATCGGCTTTAACCATCCAAGCGCCATCGGCATCCTCAGCGCGGCATTGGGGGTCGGTGACGATGGCTTGAGATTCCTGTAAGACGTCCTCTTGCCAACGCTGCAACGATAATGGGCTGTTGTTTCTCTGCTCGACACCCATGCCGTGGCGCCTGTCTCCTAGAAAAAATCCCGTGAATACAGAGGCATCGGCGTAGCTCAATATCCCCAGACCCGAGCGGCGATCTTGAACAAATGTGCCCTTGTAGCTTGTCCCATCAGACCAGTGATACTCTCCTTGACCGCTCATCAATCCAGCCTCGAATGTGCCTTCGTAGCGCTGACCGCCTCGCCATTGCATAACACCTTGGCCCGACCGCCGATTGGCGACAAAGCTGCCTTCATAGCGGTCGCCGTTAGCCCACAGAAAAACGCCCCTTCCTTGGATTTGGTTGTCTGTAAAATCACCCTGATAGCGATCGCCGTTCGGCCAGGTTAGCGACCCGAAGCCCTGTCGCTTACCTGCGGAAAAATTGCCTTCATAGCGTTTGCCATCCGCCCAGGTGTAGCGACCAAAACCCTCTAACACGCCATCGATCACCTCGCCGTCATAACGGTCGCCATTGGCCAGTGTCAGTTCCTGACGTTCGGCCACGGCGGAGGGTGCCGACCCAAAAAGCCAAAGAACACAAACGGTCCAAACAGCGATCGCATGTCGATTCTGCATATTTCAAAACTCCGCTACACTGCAACTCTGGCAACCCTACTGGAAAACGACATTTTACTCCTCATCGCACTCTTTCTCACCGTCGGTTTATGCAGCGGATTTATCGGTGGTTTGCTGGGCATAGGCGGTGGCGTCATTATCGTACCGGTCTTGTATTTGTTGTTTTCCCGCACTGGCCTCTACCCAGAAGATATGGTGCTGCTGGTCGCCGTTGCCACGTCCTTAGCCTGTATCGTGTTCACGTCGGCGTCGGCTGCCTATGCCCAGATTAAGGGCCAGCGTGTGCTTTGGCCCGTCGTGCGTCAGCTGCTGCCGTTTTGCTGCTGGGCAGTTTGGCCGCAGGCTATATCGCGCCACAACTGCCGGTCCAAGCGCTGAAGCTGGGTTTCGCGCTGTTCATTTCCATCGTGTCGATCATTCTATTTTTTGATTGGAAGCCCCCACCGGCTCGACAGTGGCGCTCGGGAATTCGTACGGTTCCCATCGGTCTAGGCGCTGGTCTTGTTTCTGGTTTGGCAGGTATCGCTGGTGGCAACGTTATCGTACCGACACTGATTTATTTCAATGTCCCGGCGCATCGAGCCACGGCTACGGCCAGCACACTTGGTGTTCCTATTGCTGCCATGGGTGCTCTGGGCTACATGCTGTTGGCGCCGGCATCCAATCATCCCGGCTTGGTGGGGTACGTTGATCTGCAGGCATTTGTCTTTATCGTTGTCGGGGCTGTCCTAGCCGCACCCTTGGGGGTGCGGTTTGCCCAACGTTTGCCCGCATCAACACTGAAGCGAGTCTTTGCGGTTATGCTGCTGCTTGTGGCCCTGCGTATGGTGTTTTAGTCCTGTGACCTAGTGCAGTCGCCGGATTTGAATTGCTTCCGTTGGCTGATCGGTCAGTACGTCTGAGATAACAACCATTTTCGCATCAATCGACACGCCTTCTTTTTTCCTCAATACATCGAAGGCCCGCTGCAGGGTCTTTTCAGGGTCGTTGCTGAACGCGATTCGGTGCGCATAGAGCGACCGGTTTAACGCCAAGCGCCGGCGCGTTTGGCTATCATTGGTAAAAGCAAAAATCGGTACATGTTGTGGTCGGGCCGAGGTCACGTAGTCTGCAGTGATTCCCCGCCGGGTGATTACAATAATGCCTTCGGCCTTGACGGCTTCGGCCAGGGCAACCGCGTGAATGGCGACATGCTGTTTGTCGTTGTCGATCTCTAGAGATTTTTCATAACCCAGACCTGGAAAGCGCTCGGTGCGATCTGCAATGTTCGAAAGTTGCTCAACACAGCGCTGAGGGTAGCTGCCGACACTGGTCTCGCCGGAAAGCATCACCGAATCGACCCCCTCATATATCGCGTTGGCGACATCGGTCACCTCGGCACGAGTAGGAATGGGGTTATCGATCATGGACTCCAACAAGTGGGTTGCAACAATGCAGCGTTTACCTTTTTTGGCGCAGGCGTGGACGATGCGTCGCTGAATATTGGGCAGATCGGCGATGTCGGTTTCGATGCCGAGGTCGCCTCTGGCGACCATCACACCGTCAGATACCGCCACGATTTCGTGAATTTTGTTCACGCCCTCTTGGTCTTCGATTTTGGCCACGATCTTGATCGACTGCTGTTTTTTGCCCAACAACTCACGCAGCTCCTTAATGTCATCCGGACTACGGACAAAGGACAAGGCGATAAAGTCCACATCGTTGGCCATACCAAAGGCGATATCAGCCCGGTCTTTGGCAGTGATGGCTGGCAGGTTGACCCGCACGCCGGGCAGGTTAACGTGCTTGCGACTGCCTAAAGTGCCGCCGTCGATAACTTCACAGGTAAGCTGACGCTCCTTCTTTTGCAACACTTTGAAATTCATCAGGCCATTGTCTACCGTAATAATGCGGCCAACTTCGACAACGTCCACCAGTTCCGAGTAGTTCACATGAATGGAGCGCTGCTCTACGAGCTCACCATCGCGAACACTCAAGGTCACCACGTCTCCGGGGTTGAGCTCCATGGGGTTTTCCAGCACCCCGGTGCGGATTTCCGGCCCCTGGGTATCCAGCAAAATCGGGATCGGATAATCCACCTGCCGGTTGAGGGTTTTGATCCAGTTGATGATCTTGAGGGCACTGGCATGATCCGAGTGAGACATGTTGATTCTCACGATGTTCATGCCAGCTTCGTAGAGGGCTTTGAGCCCGTCAAAGCTGGCGGTGGCGGGCCCGATGGTGCAGATAATCTTGGTGCGTCGTTTCATGGGCGCAGCTTAATCGCCTGCATCGGAGAAGTCATTCGACCAGAAGCTTTTCAAGTAACTTTCCGCGTCTTTTGCACGGCATTGCTGCACTTGCCAGTGTTCTGGGAAAAATGCGGCGAGTTTTGGATCGGCAAAACGTGGATCAATCAGACACAGCACGCCTTTGTCTAGAGGACCGCGAATGACACGACCAGCGGCTTGTACGATCCGGGACAGGGCGGGCTGTAGGTAGGCGACCTGCTGTCCCCAACCTGAGCCGTGAGTTTTATCGAAGTGTTCACTGGTGAGAGTCTTGACGAGATCACGTGGCGGCAGCGCCATACTCACCACGACCACACCCGCCAGTGCGTTGGAACCCATGTCGATGGATTCACCAAAGACACCGCCCATGACGATACCCAGCACCGCTTCATCCATGGTCTGAAAACGTCGCAGCAGTTCCTGCTGCTCCCCTTCGTTCATGGTTTGGGCCTGACTCAGAAAATGTTCGGGTACATCGGGGCAGTCTGCCAGTTGATTGAGATACTGGTAGGACGGCATGGCCAGCAAGTAGCGGCCCGGACGCGAGCGCTGCAGCACCGCTAGCAAGTGACACAGTTTTGGCAGTGTTTGCAGGCGCTGATGATAGTACGTATTGATGTCGGTTACCGCGAGTACTTCGATCTGCTCTGCGCTAAAGG
>JAACDS010000153.1 GCA_009936895.1 Pseudomonadota bacterium | reverse complement strand
TTCGATCAGGGGTTTTCTGACGGTCTGCCCCTCGTGCCACCAACCCCGGAGCGGGTGCTGGCCATGCTGTCGGGCACCAAGCGAGACGCGCAGGAAGTATTGGGTGAAATGGCTCCCAACATGGGCGAAGTCACCATCGAAAAAGTCGCCATTAACGCGGTGATGGCGGGCTGTAAACCGGAATACTTGCCCGTGGTGCTGGCTGCTGTAGAGGCCGTTTTAACGGACGATTACAACATTCACGGTGTGATGGCGACGACCATGGGGGCGAGTCCTGTCATCGTCGTGAACGGTCCTATTCGGGAACGGATCGGTATGAATATGGGTCTTGGTGCACTGGGTCAGGGTAACCGGGCCAATGCGACGATTGGTCGTGCTCTGCGGTTAGTGATCCGAAACGTTGGCGGTGCCAGACCCGGCGGAACCGAACGCTCGACCCTGGGCAATCCCATGAAATTCACCATGTGCTTTGCCGAATGGGAAGAGCGCAACCCCTGGTCGCCACTGCATGTAGAGCGAGGCTTCAACAAAGAAGACTCGGTGGTGACGGTGTTCACGATGAGCAGTGGTCCGACATTGATCGTCGACCAGGACTCCCGCACCGGCTCCCAGCTGGCGGGAACTCTTGGGCAAGGCCTGCAATCGGTGATGAGCCCCAAGGCCTATTTCGCCACAGACTGTTTGTTGGTGGTGGTGCCTGAACACGTGGATACGTTCATGCGGGACAACGACACCAAGGAAGACATTCGTCAACGCATTCAGGAAGTCAGTGCCCGCCCTGTCAGGGAATTGGTGGCGGATGAAAATTCCGCAACAGGAATCAAGGAAGCATCAGCCGCAAAAATGGACGATGCCGCATTAAATAAACTGATGACCAAGTTTCGGCAGGACGACGACATTCATATCGTCGTTGCTGGCGGTGAAGCGGGAAAGTTTTCTGGCGCGTTCCACGGATGGGTCACGGGCAATGTTGGCTCCATACCGGTATCGCGTAAGATCCAAGAGTAAGGTAAAAGAAACGTCTCTAAAGATGCGAAGACGCTGTAATCGAGTGAAAAGAGGAGAAAAGTAATGACGACGATAATGGACCCGACAGACGAGCGGGTACCGGTCACTCGGCAATTAACGCCGCGGCCTAATACGATAACAGGCAGAGTGGCCCTGCTGGATATTTCTAAGCCCCGCGGCAGTGTGTTGTTGGATCAGCTGGAAGACGTGCTGGCCAAACAGCTACCCGGGGTCACGCTGACGCGATACGCCAAGCCAACATTTTCTAAGCCAGCGCCCGCGGCCCTGCGTGAAGAAATTCACCAAGACAATGACTTTGTCATCGAGGCGCTGGCCGACTGAGGCTCTTGTACCACGTGCAGTTTGCATGACACGGTATGGTTTGAGATTCAGGGAACACCAGCGGTATCCATCGCTTCGTCTGAGTTCGTGACCGCGGCCACGGCTCAGGCAGACGCCTTGGGTATGCCTGATGCGCATCGCGTCTTTGTCCAGCATCCGATTCAGGACGCCACGGATGCTGAAATGCATGAAAAAGCTGAGGCCATTGTTGGCCAAGTAATACATGCACTGACCGCCTAGTTCTCTACTTGCGTTAGCGCGAGTAGCAAAATGCCCAGACTCTGCGCGGGTTTGCGTGCACAGTTTGGGTAGTCCCCATTTGGAAATTTTTTTGTCAGACCCCAAATCTCGCAGTTCCGGGCCGATCTTCTACGGCTACTATCTAGTCGGTGCGGCCTTTGTTGCTCAGTTTATTTCGACCGGAATGTACAGTTATGTGCTCGGTTCCTTTATGGAACCCATGACCACCGAGTTGGGCTGGAGTCGCGCCGATTTCACGCTCACTCGAACCATCGGGCAAATGGTGATGGCCTTCGTGGGTATCTACATTGGCTCACGCGTCGATATTTATGGCGGAAAGCCAATCATGCTGTGTGGCAGCGTTCTGCTGGGCTTGATGCTGGCACTGACCAGTCAGGTAGAGACCTTGTCCCAGTGGCTTATTTTGAACGGTGTGCTGGTAACCATTGGCTGCGCCATGCTCGGCAATCTGGTGGTGAACGTCACGCTATCGAAATGGTTTGTTGAGCGCCGCGGCATCGTCATCTCCATTGCGGCCATGGGAGTTTCCTTTGGTGGTGTTGTACTCACACCCTTGGCGACGTGGTTGGTGGACACCATTGGCTGGCGTGATGCTTGGGTCTGGTTAGGGGTTGGCGCCACTGCGTTGACGTTACCGCTGGCCCTGATTATGCGTCGCGCACCAGAGGATCACGGATTGCATCCCGATGGCCTTTCTGCGGAACAGATTGCGCAAGGTCGCGGGGAACGCGCGCGTTTGGAACTGGCCGCTTCCTTTACCAGAAGAGAGGCGGTGCAAACCTTTTCCTTTTACGCTCTGGTGATCGCTTTCGGCTTTTTTTCCATCAACATCTTTGTCTTGCTGATTCACACGGTGCCCCTTCTTTCCGATGCCGGACTCACCCGTAATGAGGCTTCTTTTGCGATGCTGGTGGCCTCTGTTCCTGCGATGATTAGCAAACCAGTCTGGGGGTATTGGATTGACCGAACGTCGCCGAAGCCGCTGGCAGCAGTGTCTGCGTCGGTGACGGGTATCGCGTGGTTTTTGATCGTCTACGCGACGGCATCCAGCAGCCTGCTCTGGATTTATGCCGCTTATGCGGTACTGGGTTTGGGCTGGGGCGGCATGATCCCAATGCAGGAAGTAATCTGGGCGTCCTTTTTCGGTCGCAGGTTTCTTGGCGCGATTCGCGGTGCCGCCATGCCATATGCCTTGGCATTGAGCGCCTTAGCGCCTTGGTTGGTATCGATTTACCGAGATACAATGGGAAGCTACGACGGGGCTTTGCTGATCGTGGCGACACTGAATGTCATCTCAGGTGTATTGATATTTTTTGCTCCGGCGCCAAAAAAAGAGCAGCAAACATCCGTTGAGTGAAACGTTTGCGGTCGAGCACATCAGCAAAAAAGCGGGGAAGTCGAATGAGCGATGATCTAAAGATAACAAGCAAGGGTGCGGTGGGTGCCTTAGTGGAAGGCGTTGACCTCTCGCAAGTAACCCCTCAGCAAATGGGCAAACTAGAACAAGCCTTTGCAGATCATGAAGTGCTGTTTTTTGAGAAACAGAGCCTTGCGCCAGAAGCGCATCTTGCCTTTGCTGAACGTTGGGGAGAGATCAACGTGAATCGATTTTTTGCCCACGTTGATGGACATCCCGCGATAGCGCAGGTCGTCAAAGAACCCGAGCAGCTAGGGAATATTGGCGGTTACTGGCATACGGATCACTCCTACGATCAGATACCCGCACTCGGATCGATGCTGCTGGCCAGAGAGGTTCCGCCAGTTGGAGGCGATACGTTGTTTGCCTCGTGCACCAAGGCCTTTGCCACGCTGTCCGAGGGAATGCAGCAGATGTTGCTCACATTGCGGGCAGTGCACTCCTCGCGGCATGTCTTTGGTGCACAGGCCGAGTACATGGATGCGATGAAGGGTCGCTTGGGCAATGCAGAGGCTGCAAATCAAGATGCGGTGCATCCGGTGGTTATTCGGCATCCGCTGTCTGGCAGACCGTCGCTCTACGTCAACCCGGGTTTCACCCTGCGCTTCGAGGGCTGGACGGACAAAGAGTCTGCGCCATTGCTGGATTTTTTGTACCAACATATTGGCCGTGCCGAGCACAGCATTCGTTTTGAGTGGAGTGAAGGTGCGCTCGCCTTCTGGGACAACCGAGCGACCTGGCACTGGGCAGTTAACGATTATCAGGGCAGCCGGCGAGAGATGCACCGAGTTACCATCGAAGGAGTAGAACTCGGTGCAGCCTAACCGGCATGGCCTTTGTTTCGGGCTTAGGGCTGTGGCATCAGTCCAAAGCAGTCCCTGATTTCGCCGACAAAGACATCGGGTTGTTCAAAGGCGGCAAAATGCCCGCCATTGTCCTTGTCGCGCCAGAAGACGATATTTTTGTAGACCGCGCTTGCAAAGCGCTGGCTGGTACGAAAAATCTCCTTGGGGAAAATCGACGCGCCCATGGGAACTTCGACAGGGATGCTATTGCCGGCCGCTCCACCAAAACTCTCCCAAGACCAGCGGGCCGATGAAGCGCCCGCACCGTTCAGCCAGTACATCATAATGTCATCCAGCAACTCGTCGCGGCTGACCACATTTTCTGGATGTCCCTGACAGTCCATCCATTGGTAAAACTTTTCAACGATCCAAGCGGCTTGTCCGCTGGGAGAATCCACCAAGCCGTAGCCTAGGGTTTGGGGCCGGGTCGCCTGTTGCTTTGAATAGCCCGAATCGGATTCTTGGTAGAACTGCCAACCGGCCAAGGCCGAGCGCTCAATATCGGTCAGGTCACTGGCGCTGGCATCCGGCGGCACCGTGACCATGTTGAGATGAATGCCCAAACAATGCTCGGGATCGCGTCGACCAACGTGGGAGGTAACCACGGCGCCCCAATCTCCGCCCTGGGCGAAGTAACGTGGATAACCAAGTCGAGCCATCAGTTCAGCCCAAGCATCAGCGGTCTTTTCCACGCTCCACCCTGTGGTTGTGGGCTTGTCGGAAAATCCATAACCCGGCAATGACGGTATCACCAGATGGAACGCGTCTTCGGCCTTGCCGCCATGTTTTTGTGGTTCGGTGAGTGGTTCGATAACCTTGAGGAATTCCACAACAGACCCCGGCCAGCCGTGGGTGAGCAGCAAGGGTCGTGCCTGTGGGCTGCTGGATTTAATGTGCATAAAGTGTATGCCCAGGCCCAGCAGTGTCGTTTTGAAGTTGTCGTAAGCGTTTAGGCGTGTAGCGAGACGCTGATGGTCGTAATCAGAACCCCAGTACGTAACCAGTTCTTGAACATAAGCCAGTGGCACACCCTGACTCCAGTCGTCAGTGGTTTCGGCGTCCGGCCAGCGAGTATTTTTTATACGCTGCTGAAGATCCGCCACGTGGTCGTGGCTAACGGCAATCTTGAAGGGTGTAATCGCGGTCATGAAAGCTCCTAGTGTTTGGTTGAGCGGTTTAGAGTGAGGCGCAGACATGCCCGCCGTCGACAACCAGTACCGACCCGGTCATGTAGCGCGAGGCGTCACTGGCCAATAATAGTAGCGGGCCGTCTAGGTCTGGGAACTCACCGACTCGACGCATGGGGATGCCATTGACGAAGGTTTTGCTCATGGGAGATTCCAGCAGAATACGGCTGACGTCGGTTAGAAAATAGCCCGGGGCCAACGCGTTCACGCGAATATTGTATTTGGCGGCTTCTAGCGACATGACTTCGGTCATTCGGGTCATCCCGCCCTTGGAAACCGCGTAAGGGAACTGACCTTTGATGGTACGAGAGTCTGTAATGCTGGAAATCATGATGATATTGCCGCCATCTTGGTTGTGGGCAATCACACGATCGGTATACAGCTTTGAGACTAACCACACAGACTTCAGGTTGGTGTCCAACACAAAATCCCAGTCGTCTTCGTCTATGGTGTAATAGGTTTTGGCGCCAGCCTCGACCCCCGCATTGTTTATGACGCAGTCGAGTCGACCATAAGTATCGTAAGCGGCATCCAGAAAGTTTCCGATGCTTTCTTTGTCGCGAACATCCAAGGAGACTGCCACAGCCTCGCCGCCGCCGGCGGTAATCTCCTCGACGCGTTCTGCCAGTTTGTCGGTGCGTCGGGCTCCGAGTATGACCTTGGCACCTGCGCTGGCCAGTACGCCGGCAAAGTGGTGACCAAAGCCCGAAGAAGCGCCAGTAATGGCAATCACGTGGCCACTGAGATTAAACGGTTGTTGCATGTCAGGATTCCCTCTGTGAAGACATTTGCCGGCGAAAGCGCGCGGATTAAAGTCCCGATGCTAATGCAAAACAGCTGTCAGCGTGGCACTTTAGTAAGGTCCTATACTCCCGAAGGATAGTTTTCATGACTGCACAAGCGTTCCTCGTGCCCCGCCGCTCACTGCTGTATATGCCCGGCGCGAATGCCCGCGCCTTGGAAAAAGCGCAATCGCTGGACTGTGACACCATTATTTTTGATCTCGAGGATGCTGTTGCACCTGACGCTAAGGTACTGGCTCGATCTCAGGTACTGGCCGCACTCGAACAAAATACTTACGGGCATCGAGAACTGGTGGTCCGATGTAATGGGTTGAATACGCCTTGGGGTATGGACGACTTGCACTGCTTTGCCAATGCGGCGATCGGGGCCTTGCTGTTTCCCAAAATTGAAAGTGCAGCCCAAATCGCCGAGATCAGGGATGCATTGGCCAGTCACGGTTCTTCCTTGCCGCTGTGGATTATGATTGAAACCCCAACCGCCGTGCTGAATTTGCAGCATTTTGCGGCCGATCCTCAGGTGACGGCGCTGGTGATGGGGACCAGCGATTTGGTAAAGGAGCTACGCGCTCAACATACCCCGTCGCGCGACAACCTCGCCTATGCACTACAACAGTGTGTTCTCGTGGCCAGACATCTGGGCAAAGAAATTTTTGATGGTGTGCACTTGGACTTTCGTAATCTGGACAGTCTGCGTGAAGCCTGTGAAGCAGGTCGGGCAATGGGGTTCGATGGAAAAACGCTAATACACCCGGATCAGGTTTCGGTAGCCAACGATGTGTTTGGTTTCAGCGACAATGAGGTGAGCAAGGCGCAGGCGATTCTGTCCGCGTGGCAGAACGGGCTGAAACAGGGCCAGGGTGTTGTCGAGTTGGATGGTCAATTGATTGAAAATTTACATGCAGAAGAAGCCGAGCGCGTCGTCATCTTTGCTCATGCGCTTGCGCGCCGAACGTCGGCTTAAATGGAACACAAGATGCTGAAGAACAACTTTTCTGGATTTGTCGAGGCCAACGGGCTGCAGCTTTATGCTGAGCGAAGGGGCGCGGGCGAAACTCTTTTGTACATCAGCGGTACGGGCGCGGATCTGCGTAACACACCGAACCAGTTTGATTCACCCTTCGGTCATCGCTTTGACTTGGTGTGTTTCGATCAGCGCGGTTTGGGGCAGAGTGAAAATCCACCGCGCGAATTCACGATGGCGGATTATGCAAATGATGCTGCCGCGGTGCTGGATATGATCTGCGAAGACCAACCGGTGAGGGTGATCGGCGTATCGTTTGGCGGCATGGTGGCGCAGGAGTTGGCCATACGCAATCCCCACAAAGTTCGCTCGCTGGTATTGG
>JAACDS010000015.1 GCA_009936895.1 Pseudomonadota bacterium | reverse complement strand
GCTGCAGGTAGGAAATCGACTAATCGATGAAGGGTAGAAAACCGAAGATGCTGCCCTTCTTCTCGTCTTCCACCGCAGCTTCAGACTGGGTGGCTGACCCAGTATCGGGCCGTTCGGCGCTGTCTGGATAAACGATGGTGATGGGTGGAGGCACATCCGGTCGATCGAGCAGGCCCAAGGTCATGATGTTGGTCCATGAACGGTCACGATTGCGAATGCGTTCGTCCAGTACTAAATTGCCTGCGGCGTCAAATTCCGGATAGTCAGGATGGTTCAGGGCCAACACGCGTAACGAGCGGTTGGCTTCTGCTTCGCGGCCCAACTTATAATAGGCTTCGACCATGACTGCTAGCCCATCGGCTCGTGCTTCGGTGTCCGGATAGTTCTCAATAATAAAAGAGCCCCGATTCGCCGCGGCGACAAAGGCACCTCGCCGTAAATAATAATCTGCAGCAAAAATTTCGGCTCTAGCCAACAGTTCGCGCAGCTGAAGCATCCGCTGACGCGCGTCCGCAGCATACTGACTGTCCGGGAATTCGTTGAGTAAGGTTGCCAGCTCTGAATAGGATTCTCGCAGTGGGGCCATGTCGCGGCTAGCTGGATCCGACGAGAACAATCGGTCCAAAATGCCCTCTTGGTAGCGATAGGCGGCCAATGCTTTCAAGTAATACGCGTAATCTACGTTGGGGTGGTTCGGGTGCAAGCGAATAAATCGGTCTGCATTGGCCCGGGCACTGTCCATGTCCTGAGTCAGATAATGGGCATAGATCAGCTCCAGTTGAGCTTGCTCGGCAAACCGGCCAAAGGGAAAGCGAGCTTCCAGCAGTTCCAGCTGCTCAATGGCAGCAGAAAAGTTGGAACTGCGCAAAGCGCGCTGGGCTTGGCTGTAGACACGTTCTTCGGTGGTATCGATGGCTTCGATATCAACCTCTTCCTCGTCATCGTTACCAAAAAACGGAATGCTGCTGCAGCCACTGACGGTTAGAGAGAGTAAAAGGACGGCAAGCAGACTCAAGCTGCCTCGATGCCACAGCAGATGCCACGGGCGGGTGGTGAAGTGGAGCAAGGTGGAGCCTCTTTGATTGGTGTGAATGATGACCTAACGCCTCGGTTTTTCGCCACGAACACTACTTGGTGCCTCAGCGCAGTCGCTATTCTTACCAAATTCGGTAGGGTTGCAACCGTTATGAGTAATCAAAGCCCCGAGACCCTGCAACGTCAAGCAAATGTGCCGGCCGAATTAGCCGGCGAGCGCGTGGATAAAGTCGCAGCACAGCTGTTTTCTGAATTCTCCAGAGCCGAGTTAACGCGCTGGATGACGGAAGGCATGCTGACCCTCGATGGTGCCGCGGTAAAGCCCAAGTACAAAGTATTTGGCAGCGAAGAGCTGGTGCTGCAAGGCCAGCGTCATATTCGAGAAGATTGGCAACGTGCCGAAGCCATCGCCCTAGACGTCCTCTTTGAAGACGAGGAAATCATCGTGGTGAATAAGCCGGCGGGCTTGGTAGTGCATCCGGGCGCGGGCAATGCAGACGGCACCTTGGTCAATGGATTGCTGCACCATCGCCCCGACCTGAATCAGTTACCCAGAGCAGGTGTGGTGCATCGGCTGGATAAAGAAACGAGTGGCGTCATGGTCGTGGCGGCGAGCCCTAAAGCCTATCAGCATCTGGTGGAAGCCATCGCAGCTCGAGCCGTGCGGCGTCGCTATGTGGCGGTATGTGAAGGTGTGATGGTATCGGGCCAAGACATTGATCAACCCATCGGGCGAGATCCCAAACAGCGGACTCGCCAAGTCATCCGACAGGACGGCAAACCGGCCTTGAGCCTTGTGCGCGTGCGTGAGCGCTATCGGACGCACAGTGCGGTAGACGTTACGTTGGGCAGTGGACGCACGCATCAAATTCGGGTGCATATGCAGAGCATCGGTCATCCCCTTGTCGGTGATACCAAGTACGGTTGCCGACGCATTCTCCCTCGGGCTGCCGAGGCAGAAACCGTCAACTTATTGCAGCAGTTCCCGCGTCAGGCGCTGCATGCGTTCAAGCTGGATTTTTTACATCCGGCAACGAACAAGGGGCTGAGATTTACTGCGCCGATACCCGATGACCTGCAACAGCTGATGGAGGCACTGGCCGAGGATGCAAACTGACCACGCTTGGGTCCGGTCTGATTGGCAGGTGTCGGACAATATTGTTGCCGGTACCAGTACCCGATATGGCGGATACAGCACGACGCCGGCTTTGGCGGAGAACAACCTCGGTATAAACGTTGGCGATGTGCCCCCGTTGGTGCAGCGCAATCGGCAAGGGCTGGCTCGCTTGATTGGCGGACAATGCCGCAGTCAGCGCCACAGTCAGCGCCACAGTCAAGGCGACGGTCAAACCCCTGCTGAGCCAGTCGAGGTGCAGTGGCTGGATCAGGTTCACGGCAGTGACTGCGTCTATGTCGGTGCCGACTCGGATCTAACCGCCGCACCCCGGGCCGACGCCATGTGGACAGATGAACCGGGGTTGGCCCTAGCCATTCAAAGTGCCGACTGCGTGCCGGTGGTGATGACGAACACCTTAGGAACTGTCGTTGGCGCGGCCCACGGCGGATGGCGCGGCTTGGTGGCAGGGGTGCTGCCTGAGCTGGTGCGCGCTATGTCCGCCGAACCAAGTGATCTTCATGCGTGGGTGGGCCCTTGCATCAGTAGGGCCTACTATGAGGTCGGAGAGGACGTATGGCGTCCGATAAAGCGTATCTGCGCGGAAGCCGTGTATCCCCATTCTAAGGACAGCGACAAACGACTGGTGGATCTGCCGTTGCTAGCCCAGCGACAACTGCAAGCTGGTGGGGTTCGGTCAGTGTCCCAAAGCGGCCTGTGTACCTACGCCAGTGCGGCATTCTATTCCCACCGGCAGGCAACGCATGCGCAGGGTCAGGGGGCTCAGACGGGTCGAATGGCCACATTTATCTGCCGGATAGCCTAGCGAGCACCAAGCGTTCATTGACATGTCGGCGCTGAATCACAAGAATAGCGCGCTTGCGCAATTTGGGGTGATGAAACTGATTCAAAACCTCAATGAGTCCATATCAAAATCAATAGCTTACGAGCACATTCCGTCTTTGCCATTGCGGTCGCAAAGGTTGGTCGAAACAGCGTCGAGACATGTGGTTGGTTGGCTGATCGAGTGCGGTGCGCAAAATAGGTTTTTGCTGCAGTGATTCCTTGGGATCACTTGCGATGGCCAACGAACATTACGAAACATAAAGTACAAAGAGGTCGAGACATGGCGGAAATGCTGTCCGGAGGCGATATGCTCATCCGTGCGCTGCAGGACGAGGGTGTGGAATACATCTTCGGGTATCCCGGTGGATCTGCCCTGCACATATACGATGCCATTTTCCGTCAGCAGAAAATTGAGCACATTTTGGTGCGCCATGAACAGGCGGCGACCCATATGGCCGATGGCTACGCGCGTTCAACCGGCGATCCCGGTGTCGTTCTGGTGACCTCGGGTCCCGGCGCAACCAATGCCATCACAGGTATTGCAACCGCCTATATGGACAGTATTCCCATGGTGGTCATTTCCGGTCAGGTTCCCAGGGACTTGATTGGTACCGACGCGTTTCAAGAAACCGACATGGTGGGTATTTCCCGTCCCGTTGTGAAGCACAGCTTCATGGTGCGTGATGCCTCGGAAATACCCGGCGTGGTGAAGAAGGCGTTTCACATCGCCACGACGGGTCGTCCCGGTCCGGTGGTAATCGATGTGCCCAAGGACACGACCGATCCGAGTGCTACTTATGCGTACGAATATCCCAGCACAGTAGCCATGCGCTCCTACAAGCCCGCGTTTGAGGGCGACAGTCATCAGGTGAATCTGGCGATCGAGGCCTTGTTGGCGGCAAAACGACCGGTGTTTTACGTGGGCGGTGGTGTGATTCAGGCAGATGCCGAGGACTCTTTGCGGGCGTTGGTGAAAGCCGCGAACGTACCGGTGACCTCGACCTTGATGGGCTTGGGCGCCTATCCGGGCAGTGACCCTCAAAGTTTGGGTATGTTGGGTATGCACGGTACCTACGAAGCCAACATGACCATGCACGAAACCGATCTGATTTTTGCGCTGGGCGCTCGTTTTGACGATCGAGTGACCAACAGTCCGGACAAATTCTCGCCAAAGGCCACCATCGTACATTTGGATGTGGACTCAGCTTCTGTGGACAAGATCATTCGTGCGGATATTGCGCTGGTGGGAGATGCCGGATGGGCGCTAAATGCGCTTTGGGACGCCTATCAGGCACGAGATGCCGAGCGTGACCCAAGCGCAAAAGAAAAACAGCAACAGGATATGGCTAAGTGGTGGGAGCAGATTGACCAGTGGCGCAGTGCGCACGGTCTGAACCACAACATGCAGCCGGCAGCGGGTCAGAGCATTTTACCCCAGCTTGCGGTTCAAACGCTGTACCGCGTGACCAAGGGCGATGCCTTTGTCACCTCTGATGTGGGTCAGCATCAAATGTTCGCTGCCCAGTACTATCATTTTGACGAGCCCAGACGTTGGATCAATTCGGGCGGCCTGGGCACCATGGGTTTTGGTCTGCCGTCTGCCATGGGCGTACAAATGGGTAATCCAGACTCCGTCGTCGCCTGCGTAACCGGTGAAGGCTCCTTCATGATGAACATGCAAGAGCTCTCAACCTGCCTGCAGTACGGTCTGCCGATCAAGGTCATTAACTTGAACAATCAGGCCCTAGGCATGGTTAAGCAGTGGCAGGACATGCAGTACGGTGGCCGTCACTCGCAGAGCACCTACAGCGATTCTCTGCCGGATTTCAAAACCTTGGTGGAAGCCTTCGGCCATGTGGGGATTCGCGTGAGCGACGCCATGGAGCTGGACGCGGCGATGGAAGCCGCGTTCTCAGAGGAAAACAAGAATCGCCTGGTATTCGTCGATGTGTGGGTAGATCCGCACGAACACGTCTACCCGATGGCGATTAAGGGTGGCGCGATGAACGACATGATTTTGAGCAAAACACAGGAGGCCTCGTCGTGAGAAGCATTCTTGCCGTATTGCTGGAAAACGAACCCGGCGCCCTGTCCCGTGTGGTCGGGCTTTTTGCCCAGCGCAATTACAACATTGAATCCCTGACCGTGGCCCCGACGGAAGATTCGACGCTGTCCCGTTTAACGCTCACCACCAGCGGTGACCAGCAAACCATTACGCAGATCATGAAGCAGCTCGACAAGCTGGTCGAAGTGGTTCGAGTGGTAGACCTGTGCGAGGGCGATCACGTAGAACGAGAACTGCTGTTGATTAAGGTTCGCGCGGAAGGCACCGCCAGATCTGAGATCAAGCGCTCTGCGGACATTTTCGGGGACAGATCGTCGATGTAACGGCGCAGACCTATACGATTCAGCTGGTTGGTCCCAGCGACAAACTCGACGCCTTCGTCAGCGCAATTGATAACAGCGGCGTTAACGCAACGATACTCGAAGTCGCCCGCTCTGGCGTTTCCGGCGTAGGCCGTGGCGACCAGGTATTGGCGCCGTAAATTTCACTCTAACCACACAACCAAAACTAACTCACGGGAAAAAACCATGCAGGTGTATTACGACAAAGACGCGGATCTATCCATTATTCAAAAGATGAAGGTAGTCATCGTAGGGTACGGTTCTCAGGGCCATGCCCACGCCAATAACCTTCGCGATTCTGGCGTCGAAAACGTCGTCGTAGGTCTGCGCAGTAAAAGCTCCGGTTCTTGGCCGAAGGCTGAAAATGCAGGCTTTCAGGTTGCGGAAGTCGCCGAAGCAGTACAAGGCGCTGACTTGGTCATGGTATTGGTACCAGACGAGCTGCAGGCGGCACTGTACCAAGAGGAAATCGAGCCTAACCTGAAAGAAAATGCGGCCATCGCATTTGCTCACGGTTTCAATGTGCATTTTGAGCTGATTGAGGCGCGCAGCGACCTTGACGTCATCATGATCGCGCCCAAGGGTCCTGGCCACACGGTTCGATCAACCTACGTTGAAGGCGGCGGAGTACCGAGTTTGATCGCGATCGCCCAAGACGCCACCGGTCAGGCCAAGAACATTGCGCTTTCCTACGCGTCAGCGAACGGCGGTGGTCGCGCGGGTGTCATTGAAACCACCTTCCGTGAAGAAACCGAAACCGACCTGTGTGGTGAGCAAGCGGTGCTTTGCGGTGGTGCGACCGCGCTGGTTCAAGCCGGTTTTGAAACGCTGGTCGAAGCCGGTTATGCCCCAGAAATGGCCTATTTTGAGTGCTTGCACGAGCTGAAGCTGATCGTTGATCTGCTTTACGAGGGCGGTATCGCGAATATGTGGTACTCGGTATCCAATACCGCGGAGTATGGCGGTTTGACTCGCGGCTCTCGCGTCGTGACCGAAGAAACCAAGGCCGAGATGAAGCGTATTTTGACCGAAATTCAAACCGGTAACTTTGCCAAAGAGTTTGTTCTGGAAGACAGATCCGGTGCGCCCAGCATCAAAGCCATGCGTCGCATCACATCAGAGCATCCCATCGAAGACGTCGGTGAGCGCTTGCGCGGCATGATGCCTTGGATTCAGGCGAATCGTCTGGTCAACAAAGAAGTCAACTAAAGCAACTGATTTCTCCTGCCTGTTCGGTGTTGGGTGCGCTACACAGTTCACCCAACACTGAGACCGATCAAAAAAACACTTGTATCTTGGCCGC
>JAACDS010000152.1 GCA_009936895.1 Pseudomonadota bacterium | reverse complement strand
TTGCGATGGATGACGGTCTGCGATTTGCGATCCGCGAAGGCGGCCGTACCGTAGGCGCCGGCGTTGTCGCCAAGGTCATCGACTAGGTTGAACCCATGGCTTGGGGCGCTAGCGTCCCAGGCAAAATAACACAGGAGCGGTATCGCTCCTTTGTTGTCTTTGCGAAGAAAAAGTGTGGATGGAAGGAACTGAAACCAACGCACCGGTGCGCGACATTGATCGAAACGAGCTGCGCCTGACGGCGTGAGCGAAAAAGGTTCTTCGAAGCGAGGATTCTTTCGATAGGCCAGTAGCTCAATTGGCAGAGCAGCGGTCTCCAAAACCGCAGGTTGGGGGTTCGATTCCCTCCTGGCCTGCCATTTACTTCGCTTATGTGAGAAGTAACGGCAGCAAAATTGGAAAGGTTACGTTACCGCGTACGGACGCAGTTAGGAAATTAGCTTGAATACCAGCGTAGAAAATAAAGCAGGATCTCTAGACTGGCTAAAGTGGCTGGTTGTTGTCGCGCTATTAGCTGGCGGCGTATTCGCGAATTGGTACTACCAAGACGAAATGCTGTTGTTGCGCGTTGCCGGATTGCTGGCAACAGCGGCGGTGGCCATATTGTTGGCGTTGCAGACTGAACGAGGCAAGGCTATTTGGTCGTTGCTCAAGGAAGCCCGCACAGAAGTTCGACGGGTTGTTTGGCCAAGTAATCAAGAGACCACACAAACCACCTTGGTTGTTATTGCCATCGTCTTCGTTTTCGCACTTATTTTATGGGGATTAGACTCCCTGCTGGGCTGGATCGTCAGCTCAATTATCGGGTAATCCAGAATGTCGAAAAATTGGTACGTCGTGCACGCCTACTCCGGGTTTGAAAAAAACGTTGCCCGGGCGCTACAAGAGCGTGTCAATCTCTCAAGCCATCAAGAGAGTTTTGGCGAGATTTTGGTGCCGACGGAAGAAGTGGTAGAGATGCGTGGCGGGCAGAAGCGCCGCAGCGAACGTAAATTTTTTCCAGGCTACGTGCTGGTGGAAATGGAGCTCAACGATGACACCTGGCACCTGGTCAAAGAAACACCGCGGGTGATGGGTTTCATTGGTGGCAAGGCCGATCAGCCTGCGCCGTTATCGCCCCGGGAGGCCGCGGCCATTTTAGATCGCGTCGCAGCCGGTAGTGAAAAAGCGACACCGAAGACAGTCTTTGAGCCGGGCGAAATTGTTCGTGTGACGGACGGGCCGTTTAATGATTTCAATGGCGTTGTTGAAGAAGTAAATTATGAAAAGAGTCGATTGCGCGTCGCGGTGACTATTTTTGGTCGTTCGACCCCGGTTGAGCTTGATTTTGGTCAGGTTGAGAAGGGTTAGGCGCACCACGCAAACAGCAAGAAAACGAAAAGACGCTGCAGTTTGCCGCTGCAGGGTCATAACCCCGGGGAGTTAGGGATTAAAGGTCCTCACGTTGGTACCCGCAAGGAGTAAAGCATGGCTAAGAAGGTTGAAGCGTACATCAAGCTGCAGGTTGCAGCGGGTCAGGCGAATCCCAGCCCACCGGTAGGGCCGGCGTTGGGCCAGCATGGTGTGAACATCATGGATTTTTGTAAGGCGTTTAACGCCCAGACCCAATCGGTAGAGCAGGGACTCCCGATTCCGGTCGTTATCACGGTTTATGCCGATCGATCCTTTACATTCGTGACGAAAACACCGCCTGCGGCCGTGTTGCTTCGTAAGGCTGCTGGAATCGCTAAAGGTTCATCGACTCCTGACACGGTGAAAGTTGCGAAGGTCAATCGCGAGCAGTTGGAAGAAATTGCCAAGATGAAAATGCCCGATTTGACGGCAGCTGATATGGACGCCGCTGTGCGAACCATCGCAGGGACCGCTCGGGCTTCGGGTATTGATGTGGAGGGTGTCTAAATGGCAAAGCTAAGTAAGCGCATGCGCGCGATTGCAGAAAAGATTGATGCTGATAAGGCCTATGGTATCGACGAGGCTGTGGCTCTTCTTAATGAATTGGCCGGCACGAAGTTCAAAGAATCCTTTGATATCTCGGTAAATCTGGGCGTCGACCCTCGTAAATCGGATCAAGTGGTTCGCGGTGCGACCACATTGCCCCACGGTACCGGTAAGACCGTCAGAGTGGCTGTATTTGCTCAGGGCGAAAACGCTGAAAAAGCGTTGGCAGCTGGCGCTGATCTCGTCGGTTTTGATGACCTCGCCGAGAAAGTGAAGGGCGGCGAAATGGATTTCGACGTCGTGATCGCGACGCCAGACGCAATGCGTATTGTTGGTCAACTAGGTAAAGTATTGGGTCCTCGAGGCTTAATGCCTAATCCAAAGACTGGCACGGTGACACCGGATGTTGTTACTGCGGTGAATAATGCGAAAGCCGGTCAGGTACAGTTTCGTACCGATAAAGCGGGCATTATTCACGGCAGCGTTGGCCAGGTAGGTTTTGATCCGCTGCAAATTCGTGAGAACGTCGAGGCGTTAATGGCGGATTTGAGAAAGGCTAAGCCAGCATCGGCTAAGGGCATTTATTTAAAGAAAGTGACGCTGTCCACGACCATGGGCCCTGGTGTGTCAATTGATCAAGCAACTCTTCAGGCCAGTTAATCGGTCTGGGGATGGATGAATTTGGAGGTTGGGGGTGGCTAGCTATCCCCAAGCCGTCAAAAACCGTAGGGGCCTAGCTGGATAACAGCGAAGCTTAATTGCCTACGCAGATGGTGAGTCGCTCAATGTAGCGAAAGAATAGATAGGATGAAGGCTCAGCCGGATCCCTTGAAATTCGTCTCCGAGAGTTTAAGAACCGAAAGCCTGTTACCGGGTCAAGGGTCTGAAGCGAAAGAGGCTCGCCGCTAACGAACACTGCATTAGCAGTATTCGATAACGTGACCGATCTCGTTCTGCGAGATTGGTTGAAAAGGAGAAAAGTGTGGCGTTAAGACTTGAACAGAAACAAGAAATTGTTGCTGAGGTTAACGATGCTGCTACATCTGCTTTGTCGGCTGTCTTGGCTGACTATCGTGGTTTGACTGTTGCAGAGATGACGGAACTTCGCGTTAAAGCGCGAGAGACTGGTGTGTATCTGCGCGTGGTTCGAAACACGTTGGTTAAGCGAGCTGTAGAGGGTACAGACTTTGAGTGTCTTAACGACGCCCTGGTGGGTCCCACGTTGCTGGCGTTTTCTACGGAAGACCCGGGTTCTGCAGCGAGACTGCTAAAAGATTACGCAAAAGACTTTGAAGAACTTGAGATCAAGGCCTTGTCCATTGGGGGCGCATTACTTCCTGCCGATCAAATTGATCGCGTCGCGAAGCTGCCTACGCTGGATGAAGCACGATCACAGTTGATGAGCGTAATGCAGGCACCGATTATCAAGCTGGCTCAAACCTTGAACGAGGTTCCCGGCAAGATGGTACGTGTGGTGGCTGCGGTCAAAGATCAGAAAGAAGCAGAAGCGTAAAACTCAAGATTCGCTTTAGATAATTAGGAGAAATGGAATGTCATTGTCAAAAGATGATGTATTGAATGCAATCGCGGAAATGAGCGTCATGGACGTTGTTGAGCTGATCGCAGATATGGAAGAAAAGTTTGGTGTTTCTGCAGCAGCAGCAGTCGCTGTAGCGGCTCCAGCGGCCGGAGGCGGCGACGCCGGCGCCGGTGGCGCTGAAGAGCAGACCGAGTTTGACGTGATGCTAGCCTCTGCTGGCGACAAGAAAGTAAACGTCATTAAGGCCGTTCGTGCCATCACCGGTTTGGGCTTGAAAGAAGCTAAGGCTCTAGTTGATGACGCTCCTTCTGCTATCAAGGAAGGCGTTAGCAAGGACGAAGCAGACGACGTGCAAAAGCAGCTTGAAGAGGCTGGCGCTACGGTTGAACTTAAGTAGTTCGATTGCAGTTAGCATTTTTGTTGACGTAATACAGCTGGGTCAGGCCGTCGAAAAAATCGACGACCTGACGCCAGCTTTTCGTGCTTGCGAAAAAAGCACGTTGGATTCGATGATCATTAGGTAGGAGATTCGCATGGCGTACAGCTTTACTGAAAGGAAGCGCATTCGGAAAGATTTCGGCAAATTGTCCGAAAAAATGGAGTTGCCGTACTTGTTGGCAATCCAAACCGACTCTTACAACAAATTTTTGCAGGTTGGCACCGGTCCCGAAGATCGCGCCGAATCCGGCCTGCACGCGGCATTCAAATCTGTCTTTCCCATTGCCAGTTACTCCGGCAGCGCAGAGCTTGAATACGTAGATTACCGGCTGGGTGAGCCCACCTTCGACGTTAAAGAGTGTGTGTCTCGCAGCATTACCTATGCGGCCCCGCTGCGAGTCAAAGTGCGGCTGATCATTTATGACAAAGAGTCATCCAGCAAGAAAGTCAAAGACGTAAAAGAGCAAGAAGTCTACATGGGCGAAATTCCGCTCATGACAGAGAACGGTACCTTTGTGATCAACGGTACTGAGCGCGTAGTCGTGTCTCAGCTGCACCGGTCGCCCGGTGTTTTCTTCGATCACGACAAAGGCAAGACCCACAGTTCCGGTAAGCTTTTGTATAACGCTCGCGTTATTCCATACCGAGGGTCTTGGTTGGACTTTGAGTTTGATCCAAAAGACGCGGTCTTCGTTCGTATCGATCGCCGCCGCAAGCTGCCTGCATCAATTATTCTGCGGGCCCTTGAGTATTCAAGCGAAGAAATTCTTGAAACGTTCTTTGAGACCAATACGGTCACGATCAAGGGCGAAGACGTTTCAATCAATCTGATTGCTGAACGCTTACGTGGCGAAGTCGCTACATTTGATATCGCCGGTCCGAACGGGAAAACCATCGTTGAGATGGGGCGACGTATTACCGCCAGACATGTGCGGCTGATCGAAGACAGCGGCATGAAGAAACTTGGGGTGCCACGAGAATATCTGTTGGAGCAGATCACGGCGAAGGATATCGTCGACGAGTCCACTGGTGAGGTGGCCATTCCTTGCAACTCGATAATCACAGAAGAAGTGCTTGAACAGCTGTTTGAGCTGAAAGTCAGCAGCTTTGAAACGATTTACACCAACGATTTGGACTGTGGCCCGTTCATTTCTGACACCATGCGTGTCGACCCAAGCTCAAATCGCTTGGAGGCCTTGGTGGAAATCTATCGCATGATGCGTCCTGGCGAACCGCCAACGAAGGAATCTGCCGAGAACTTGTTTGGCAACCTGTTTTTCTCAAACGATCGTTACGACCTTTCTGCCGTCGGGCGGATGAAGTTTAACCGCCGGCTTGGTCGTGAAGAGATTGTTGGCGAAGGCACGCTGTCCAGAGAAGATATTGTCGACGTGTTGAAGACCTTGATCGATATTCGTAACGGTAAGGGTACCGTGGACGATATTGACCACCTAGGTAACCGCCGTATCCGATCTGTTGGTGAAATGGCGGAAAACCAGTTC
>JAACDS010000151.1 GCA_009936895.1 Pseudomonadota bacterium | reverse complement strand
TGCTTGGGAAACGGTTGGGTAAGCGTATGAAGGCTTTTGCCCAGCAGATCGGTCAGCTGGGTGAAGAACAAATCGCCGAGTTGCAGGCGCACGGTTCGCTTACCTTAGAAGCCGGTGGAGAAGCCGAAACCTTTACCGCCGAAGAGATTGAAGTAAAGCAGCAGGCGAAGGCTGGGACGAACACCATTTCCAACAGTCTGATAAGCGTGGACCTTGATTGTGAGCTGACACCGGAGTTGGTTCGACGGGGCTATGGACGCGAGG
Source organism: Pseudomonadota bacterium (assembly GCA_009936895.1). Taxonomy (GTDB): domain Bacteria; phylum Pseudomonadota; class Gammaproteobacteria; order Pseudomonadales; family Azotimanducaceae; genus UBA4421. The sequence continues at coordinate 4,985 of JAACDS010000151.1, read as the reverse complement.
TCGTGAATCGCATCCAGCGTGAACGCAAAGAACGCGGTTTGTCGGTGAGTGATAGAATTCATGTGGTAGTTCATGCGGAGGGCGTCTTGGCTCAAGCCATTGCCGAGCATCAGGATTACATCATGGGTGAGACCCTTTGTTTGGTGATGGACCTCGACGCCACACCCCAAGACGTTACCGCTGAGATTGATGAGCACGCCTTCAGTTTTCAACTAGGTTTGGCCGAATAATGAAAGAGGCCGAGTGCGATTGAGTCCACTATTATGAAGCATGAATTTGTGCCCGCTTCCTCAGATTCCCGTCTGGATCATGTGGGCAGCTACCGACGTCGTTTGCCGGTGAGTCTTGATCGTATGTATGAAAATGCACTGGACTGGCAGCACCTGCCCCACTTGCACGGCAGCAGCTTTGGGTCCATCGACTGCGCAAGCGCGGGTGGATGGGGGTGGCGGGCGACGGTGTCGTCGGGTGATGGTGAGGCCGCAGTCGTAAGCGAGCTTGAGCTGCGCTTGGATCGTGATGCTCGACGCTGGATTACCCGCAACTTGACCGGCCCCAATGCCGGGGCGGAAATATGGACCCATGTCTTTGTCGTCGCTGACCGTGTTCTGGATATTGTCGTGGATTTTTTTGTTCCCAATGTGTCTGCAGACGCCCGAGAAAAAGTTGGGCGAGCCTACGCGAAGGCTTATGAGGTGCTGTACGACGAAGATGTCGACATGATGACCGGTCGGCAGAACCAATTGGATGTCCGTCTTGATGGCGTTGACGAATCGGAGGTGCTCCGGCTGGACCCTCGAGCACTGAGTCCGCTGCCTGCATTGGTCACGATGTCAGGACGCCGGTTTGTGGTCGATAGGCTTGAAGCCGTCGAGCCAAACGACACCGAGTGGGTGGTCTATCCGGCCCAGTGTCCGCATCAGTTGGGTCCGCTGGACGAATCGCCGTTGCACGAGGGTACGGTGCGTTGCCCTTGGCATGGCTATGTGTTCGATGTTCGTACCGGTGAGTGCGTCAGTGGCAGTCATTGTCGCCTGGGGCGAGTGCCGGCTGTGCGGGAGTCAGAGGGGCGCGTGGAGCTTCGTTGGCTCTAGCTTAGTCGCCGATAAACTTGCCACGCTGCTGGTGGCGTTGAGCATCAATCGCGGCGGCCCGGTCACGGGTGCTGGCGGAGAGCAGGTTCTGATCGGTATCCATGTGCATGATGGCGCTGCCAAGCGCATGGGCCAATTCGTTGGTTGAATGCTTGATCATTTGCACGGCGATCGGCGGCTTGCTCGCGTAGAGGTCTGCCATGTCACGCGCCTTACCGAGCAGATGTTGATCCGTCGTGAGGCAGTACAAAATACCCCAGTCGTAGAGCCCATTTGCGTTTACGCGCTCGCCACCCGCGACCAAGCGCTTAGTTTTCGCTGGTCCGACCAAGGCTAAGATCAGCGGCAAGCTCTTCCACATCAGATTGATGCCGAGATTTACTTCCGGATACTCCATGAACGCGCTGTCGCTGCCGACGCGAAAGTCACAGGCGGTTGCGACACACGCGCCGCCGCCCATGGCTGCACCTCGCCATGCCGCAATGGTGATTTGATCAATGCCCAAAATAGCTTCTATCGCCCTTTGACCCATGCGGGCTCTGCGGCGACGTTGTACTAGGGGCATGTCCGCGGGAATGGCCACGTCTTGAAGGTCCGCTCCTGAGGAGAAATGTTTGCCGGCGCCGGTAACGATGACGACGCGTGTATCGGAGTCGTCGCGAAACGACAGGGCCGCCTGCTCCAGTTCTGCCAAGTGGTCGTAGCTCAATGCATTGGCGCGATCGGGCCTAGAGAGTGTGATGGTCGCCACTGCGTCATCGCGGGAAACGATCAGGTGCCGATAGTTCTGAGAATCTGGGGATGTCATGGCGATATCTTACGATGCTTGACCGCCGGAGTAACGAGCCGGCTGACGGAAACATGATGGAATCGCGGGCAGTAAAAAGGCGGAGGATCTTGCGATCCTCCGCCTTCGAAGGATGGGAATTTCCGAAGAGGGGAGGGGAGAGGAGTTCCGGAAATTCCCGTATTCCAACGGGGTGTTGCCACTTGGCCGTTGAATGAAGCCATTGTTACCTCAAGTAACATTAAACGCAAGCATTTTGTGTATTTAAGTAGCTTATTTTTGCAAAAACGCGCCATTTATGTGCCCTAGTCGTCATTATTTGTCGAAATCAGGAGAAATCTGCCAGTAAAAAGGCGGTACCCGATGAAAAATTGGCTTGGGTTTATCGTCCGAAACTCGTTTTTTACTCATTTTCAACGGTATTCGGGTCATCGGCGGCGTGCGGTGTAACATGTGCGCCTGCCATAAGTGGCGCAATAACCGCTGGCATGTTCTGTTTTTGATTAAGGAGTTTCGATGGCTGCGCTCTTGCCTAACGGATTGTCCCCCACGTCGCACCGTTTTTTTCCCAACGACTGCGTATGCATTTTGTGGAATGGGGGCCAAGAGAAGCACTCACGGTGGTGCTTGTCCATGGCGTGCGAGACCATTGCCGGACCTGGGACGACCTAATTGCCAGACTGGCGATGCTCGGCGATTACCATTTTGTGGCTCCGGATCTGCGCGGTCATGGGGATTCTGACTGGGTGCAGGGGTCGGGCTACCGGTATTTCGACTATCTATACGACCTTCAGCAACTCATTGAGCAGAACGACTTGGGTCCGGTCATTCTGGCGGGCCACAGCTTGGGAGGGGCAATTGCTTCGTTCTTTGCCGGCGTCTTCCCCTAACGAGTCAGCAAATTGGTGGTTTTAGAGGGTATTGGGCTGTGGTCGCGAGACAATGCGGGTGCCGGGATCGCCCAGCAAATACGCGACTGGACGGAGATCACACGCAAGCTCGCCGGGCGTGAGCCACGCCGCTACCCGGATTTGCAGACAGCCTATCAGCGTATGCAGGCAGCCAACCCCCAGTTGAGTCAAGCTCAGGCCTTTCATTTGACCCTTCGTGGCGCGGTGCAGCTGGAGGACGGGCAGTTCATCTGGAAGTACGACCAATACACCTATAACTTTCACGGCGTGGGTCTGTCAGAAGCGGAAATCATTGAGCTTTGGGAGAAGATCAGCGCCCCAACGTTGCTGATCAACGCCGATCAGGGGTTGCAAAATCGAACCGGCCAAGATGACACCCTTCGGTACTTCCGCCAAGCCGAGCTTCACGACGTGGCCGATGCAGGGCATTGGATACATCACGATCAGCCAGAAGCCGTTACGGCGTTGATCGCAGAATTTCTTCGGCAGACACCTTAGTTCGGTCGCACGCTGGAACATGATTTTGCCCTGCTGCAGTCTTGCCTGCTGGGCTCAGGGTCGCTCCAGCAGAAACGCTTGTACGTCCTGCCGGGATCCTCGAAATTGCACCCGATCGGCTTTTCTTTGCAGCTGAAAGTCGTACATGGGGTCGTAGTACTCCGTTAACAGGTAACGGATCCAGTCGCGGTGATCGCATTGATGGGAAGAGGCCTGCTGAATTAGATGGGTTAGCTCGGTAAGGCGCATACCGCCAAGCCTGCGGTTGATGCGAAGAACGGCATCTTCGTATCGGGTCTGTAGTTCCGTCTCTGGCAGGCCAGCCGCAGCGTATTCCAGCCGCGCATCCTGCACATATTCTGCGTGAATGTGCTCGATTCGTTCCTCCAGTGTGGCCTCAACTAAGGCGATGGGCGCCTGCTGCATTTGAGCATGCCAAGCCGGGGGCAGACCAATTCGGCCAATGGTGCGGCTCTCGTCCTCGACGATTAGAGATTCAAACGAGTGGTTTAGGTAGTCTACGGCCAGAGCGTTTTCAAAGGTTACGGGAGTTGGCTGTGGCGTAAGGCGTCGGCCAAAGGCAGAACCTCTGTGATTGGCCAGGCCCTCCAGATCAACGCTTTGAGGCAGCGTTTGAATCAGTACCGTTTTTGCGGACCCGGTACGGCCGCTGAGCAACCACCATTTTTTGCGCGGGGTATCGAGCACCTGCAGGCAGGTGCTGCGCAGCGCTTTAAATCCTCCGGGCACTTTCTCTCGTATCAGGCCTGCTTCGCCAAGCCATTGTTGGGCAAGCCCAGAACGTTGGCCGCCACGCCAGCACATGATTAAGGCGTCGGGATTGGCCTGACAGTAGGCCTGCCAAGCCGCCACGCGCTTCTCCCTGATCTCGCCGCTGACCAACCGATGGCCCAAAGCAACAGCCGCGTCGTGACCGTCTTGCTTGTAGGTGGTGCCCACCTGCGCTCGTTCTTCATCGCTTAAAATTGGGGCGTTGAAGCTGTTGGGCAGCCTGCCTAGCTGAAATTCTCCGGGCGCGCGGACATCCAGCAGAGGCTGCTGCTGCTTGAGCAGTGTCAATGCCGCTTGGTTAGGGGGTTCGGTCGGTGATGTGTGCACCGGCTTCGAAGGATTCTAGATGAGTTTGTAAAATAGCGATCACGTCGGTTCGTTCTTGAATTCGGGCGTGGCGCAAAGCGCGCTTTTGCAGCTCGATTGCTTTGACGAAGTTACCATTGGCGGCATAGGTAGCGGCCCAGGTGTCTAAGTACTCGGGGTGGTTTTGAACCTGCTTATTGGTCTGCATCATGGTGTCCATGATCGCCTGGGCGTAGCTGGGTTTCAGCAGACCTTTCTGATCGGAAACGGCCAAGGTCCATGCCACTTCGTTGATTACCGCGGTATCGCCGTGATGACTAGCCTGAACACGTGCGACGGCTTTTTTGTACCAGCGCACCGCCTTGCGCGAAGAGCGTTGAACGCCAACACCCTTGGCATAGAGATTGCCCAAAACCACCATGGCCTCTGGGTTACCGGCGTCTGCCAGTTCTTGGAGTAGTGGTCTCAGTTGGGTTTCGGGCTCTCGTTCAGGCGATGCGGCGATGTATCTTGCGTAGCTGATGACGGCCTTGGGGTTTCGCAGATTGGCTGCTTCAGCGAAGAGGCGATTCGCCCTGTCTTCGTTCGCGGGCAGCA
>JAACDS010000150.1 GCA_009936895.1 Pseudomonadota bacterium | reverse complement strand
GGCATGACCAAGTCACGTTCCTGCCACGGATCAGATGCCAGCACCGATGCGCGAACTTTAATGGCGCGATCCATCAGCCCAAGTTCCCGCGCTTTCTTCTCGGAACAAATGACCGCCGCTGCAGAACCGTCGACGTTGACCGAGCACATCAGCTTGGTGTTCGGATAAGAGATCATTTCCGCGTTCATGACTTCCTCGAGAGGCGTCTCGATCTGGTACATGGCCTTGGGGTTCAGGGTGGAATGGTGGTGATTCTTGACCGATACCTTGGCGAATTGCTCAAAGGTGGTGCCATAGTGTCGGGCGTGCTCCATGCCCGCTTCGGCAAAAACCGCTGGCATGGTGCCAGAGCCCAGCAGACCTTCTTTCGGAATACCGGTCTTAGCACCGCCGCCGCCCAACAAACCCTTGCCCATTTGCTCAACGCCCACGGCCAGCACGACATCGTAGAGGCCGGCTTTTACCGAAGCCCATGCTTCGCGGAACGCCGTTGCACCTGTAGCACAGGCGTTAGCAACATTGACTACCGGCATACCGGTTTGGCCAATTTCCTGCAGCATTCGCTGTCCAACCATGCCAGAGGCTTGGCCGAGGTTGCCGCAGTACAAGGCCTGCATGTGCTGGATGCTCAGGCCGCAATCGTCTAGAGCCATCAGCGCAGCCTGGGCTCCGATTTGCGGTACGGTTTTATCCGGGAATCGCCCGAATTTGATCATGTCGACCCCTACGATATATGCGTCTGTCATAGTCGTTCTCCGTTATGTTCTGGTATGTAAAACCGGTGTAAAGGCACTAGGTTTTGGGTTGAAAAAAGTAAGATAAGTAACTGTTGCCGTCTGCATCCTTGCGGCCCAAGGCATCGTCAAAGATAACGTCTACAGGCATATCGAATGCTATGTTCTCAGGATCAGGCTCAACATTGATTAGGTTGCCCTTAATCGCCGTGCCGTCGTCCAGGTCCACGATGGCACTGATGTAAGGCACGTCGATGCCGGGGAACGATCGGTAGACGATAGAATACGAATAAAGCTTACCGCTGTTGGGTAAGGTGACAGGGCTCATCTGATCTCTGGCACCGCACTTGGAGCAAACGTTACGGTCTCCCAAAAACGTGCTGCCGCATTGTCCGCACTTTAAACCCTCCAGATAGGGACTCCCTTCTTCCGGAATTTTCAGATACGGCACTGCTGGTAATGGCTGATTGCTCATGGCTCCCCTCAAAAAAAGAAAAAACAGGCTCTCGGGGCAACCGGCAGTTGCCGAGGCGCCCTCGATCATACTATTGCCGATTAGATGACGATAGACCGAGATGCACGTCACATTTTGGGCTGGTTTGGGTCAAATGTTTCGACCGCGAGCAAGTGTTCCTCGTATCGTCAAAAGGGTTTGAACGACCCGAAATTAGGGTCTAAGGCGGATTTATGAACTCATTCAAAGTTCGAGACTACATGGCAGTGGACGTGATTACCTTTGCACCAACCGATGGCGTGATGGACGCCATGTCCATTCTCTTGAAGCATGGTATCTCAGGCGCCCCTGTCGTTGCTGAAGATGGTCGCTTGGTGGGCATTCTGTCAGAAGTGGATCTTATGGATGTTGTGGTACAAGACAGCTATTACAATGAAAATGCGGGTATCGTTGCCGAATTCATGCAAGCAGCTGTGGAGCATGTTGATCCTGATATGGATATTTTAAAGCTGGCTCAACGGTTTGTTAGGAATCATCGCCGCCGCTATCCGGTCCTGCAGGGTGATGAGTTAGTGGGTCAAATTTCTCGTCGGGATGTACTGCGTGCCGCCATGCAATTTTATTCTGCCTGACAGGCAGCAGCTGCTCTGCGCGTGCCGGCATTGACTAGGGTCTGGCAGGATCAGAGCTTAGCGCGGATTATTTCGTTGACCTGTTGTGGATTGGCCTTGCCTTGGGTCGCCTTCATAACCTGCCCCACAAAGAACCCCAACATCTTGTCCTTGCCGCTGCGCAGCTCGTCAAATTGTTTTGGGTTGGCTGCAATCAGATCATCAATGATCAGGGTCAATGCGCCATCGTCGCTCATCTGGGCCAAGTTCAGCGTTTCGATCAGTTCGTCCACGTTGGCGTCTGGGCCAGCTTCCCACAGCGCATCGAACAAGGACTTAGCGGTTTTTGACGACAGCGTACCGTCTTCAATGCGTCCAATGAGCTGTGCCAGCAAGGCTGGAGTAACCGGGCATTCGGCAAGGGAGATGTCCTGCTTGTTTAGGTAAGCCGACAGCTCACCCATGATCCAGTTTGCGCACTGCTTGGCGCTGGCCTGGGCCGCTACGGCGGCATCAAAATACACGGCGCGATCAATATCACTGCTAATGGCGGCGGCATCGCTCTCGGACAGACCCAGTTGTTCAATGTAGCGAGCGCATCGTGCCTCTGGCAGTTCCGGTAATTCGTCGCGAATGCGCTCGACAAACGCTTCACTGATCGTCAGCGGCATCAAGTCCGGATCCGGAAAATATCGGTAGTCGTTGCTGAGTTCCTTGCTGCGCATCGACCGGGTTTCGTCCTTGTCCGGATCGTAGAGCCGAGTTTCGCGTTCGATACGACCACCGGATTCGAGTACGTCGATTTGTCTAGCAATCTCATGCTCGATGGCTTGCTCAACAAATCGAAACGAGTTGATGTTCTTGATTTCCGTCCGTTCGCCAAAGGCTTCCTGTCCGACAGGGCGAACGGATACGTTGGCATCGCAGCGCATGCTGCCTTCGGCCAAATTGCCGTCGCAGATACCGATGTAGCGGACTAAGGTATGCACTTGTCGAAAGTAGGCGGACGCTTCCTGTGCCGTTCGCATATCCGGTTCGGAGACGACTTCCAGTAACGGTGTGCCCGTACGATTGAGATCGACGGCGGTTTGGCTCGGGAACAGATCGTGGATCGACTTTCCTGCGTCTTCTTCCAAGTGTGCTCGGGTAATACCGACGGTTCGAGGCTTGCCCGTTTCTGGCGTGATGGTGATGGTTCCCTCGCCTACGATGGGGGTTTCGAACTGGCTGATTTGATAACCCTTGGGCAAGTCAGCGTAGAAGTAGTTCTTCCGATCGAAGATGGAGTGGAGATTGATCTGAGCGCCAATGGCCAGGCCAAAACGCACGGCCATCTCGACTGCACGCTCGTTCAGCACTGGCAGCACGCCGGGTAGGCCCAAGTCGACATTGCAGGCCTGGGCGTTGGGTGCCGCACCGTAGGCGGTGCTCGCACCAGAGAAAATCTTACTTTCGGTGGCCAACTGTACGTGGATTTCTAGGCCAATAACGCTTTCCCAGTTCATGACGCATCTCCAGGACGACGCCGATGCCAATCGGTGTGTCTCTGAAATTGGGCTGCTAGCATTAACGGTAAATCTTCTCGAAATGCGGGTGCGATAAGCTGCATTCCCATCGGCAAGCCTTGGGAGAAGCCGCAGGGAACCGACATGGCGGGCAGTCCCGCTAGGCTGGTGGGCACGGTATACAAATCTTGTTGGTACATGGCCACCGGATCATCGGTTAGCTGATTCTTTTTGAATGCGGGCGTTGGCGCCGTGGGTGCTAGCACCAAGTCCACCTCAGCAAAGACATTGGTGAAATCTTGGGCGATGAGGCGGCGAATCTTTTGCGCCTTCAAGTAGTACGCGTCAAAGTAGCCCACCGATAATGTATAGGTGCCCGTTAGAATCCGTCGCTTCACCTCTTGGCCAAAACCTTCTTCCCGGGATCTTTCGTAAAGGTCCTGGAGAGATTGAGGGTTTTCACAGCGGTGGCCGAAACGCACGCCGTCGTATCGAGAAAGATTTGTCGAAGCCTCAGCGGATGCCAACACGTAATAAACTGGGATAGCCGACTCGGTATGGGGTAGCGACACGTGCTTGAAGGTGTGGCCGAGCTTTTGTAGCTCTGCTTTGGCCATTTCTAAGGCATCCATATGTTCACTTGTGCGAAAATATTCGTCGGGCAGTCCAATGGTCAGTGGCTGATCAAGCTCTGGAATGCCCTTGACCGCCAGCTCCGCTAGCCAGGAGTCATCACGTTGAGCACTGGTGGAATCCCGGTGGTCGAAGCCAGCCATCACACTCAGCATGAGCGCGGCATCTTCCGCATCGCGCGTCATGGGGCCGGCCTGATCAAGGCTGGAGGCAAAAGCGATCATGCCGTACCGGGACACTCTGCCGTAGGTTGGCTTTAGGCCGGTGATGCCGCACAGGGCTGCGGGTTGGCGAATGGAGCCGCCAGTATCTGTGCCCGTCGCAGCTGCTACCAGACCAGCGGCCACGGCCGCCGCCGAGCCTCCGGATGAGCCGCCGGGCACGCAGTCGGTGTTCCAAGGATTGCTCACCGGACCAAAGAAGCTGTTTTCGTTGGACGAGCCCATGGCGAACTCGTCCATATTGGTTTTGCCAACGCTCACCATGCCGGCTTCCGCCATTTTTGTGACGACGGTAGCGTCATAGGGCGCGATAAAATTGCTTAGCATCTTGGAGCCAGCTGTGGTCAAGACGCCACTGGTACAGAAAATATCTTTATGCGCGAAAGGCAGTCCTACCGTGGGTCGTTGATCGCCAGCCGCTCTCTGCTGATCTGCCTGGGCGGCATGAGCCAAGGCGTTTTCCGGGTTGACGGTAATAAAACTGTTGATGCTCGGGTCTGCTTTTTGGATACGACTCAAATGCTCTTGGGTCAGTTCCACACTCGAAAAATCACCTTTCGCCAGTCCGGTACTCATCTCGCGCAACGAAGAAAATTCACTCATCTTTTGGTTTGGCCTTATTCAACGACGCGGGGGACGAGGTAGTAGTGGTCACCAGTGCTGGGCGCGGTCTGCTGAAAATGCTCTGGATCCGGTGACTCGGTCACCACGTCGGCGCGCAGACGCGCTGAGGCGTCAAGAGGGTGAGACAACGGTTCCACCCCATCGGTATTGATGGCTTGCATCGCATCAATCACAGCCATGATCGACTTTAGATCGTCGCTGACTTGGGCCTGGGCATCCTCGTCCAAGGCGAGCCGCGCCAATCCGGCCAGGTGGGCTACGTCAATTGTGCCGGCAGAAATTTCTTGGGACATGTTGAAGATCAGACTCTGGTGAAAAAACGTGATTGTAAACCGGTTATTCGAGGATTGCTGTTGTCGGATGAGGCTTTCGATCATCGATGCGGCCTTGGGCGGGCGAGTCTATGCAGATTCAGGCCGATTAGCGTTCAGTTGTCTCATGTTAATCGTGCTTTTCGACCACCATATGCCTATGATTACGCTTTATTTCTCGGAGCTTGTGCGACGATGTTAAAGAATTTCCGCGGTCTCTTTTCGCGCGATCTGTCGATCGACCTTGGTACGGCGAATACGCTGATTTATGTTCGCGAGGAAGGCATAGTCCTAGATGAGCCTTCCGTCGTTGCATTGCGCCAACAAGGCAATCAGCGCAGTGTCGCTGCGGTGGGTCTGGATGCCAAGCGTATGTTGGGTAGAACACCCGGCAACATCACCGCAATTCGTCCTCTCAAAGATGGGGTGATCGCAGATTTTTTGGTCACAGAAAAAATGCTGACCTACTTTATTGCCAAAGTTCACGAGAACTCGTTTATTCGTCCCAGTCCCCGAGTGCTGATTTGCGTGCCCTGTAAGTCCACGGAAGTGGAGCGTCGTGCAATCAGAGAGAGCGCACTGTCAGCAGGCGCCAGAGATGTTCGCTTGGTTGAAGAGCCCATGGCAGCGGCTATTGGTGCGGGTCTGCCGGTACACGAAGCCGTGGGTACTATGGTGGTGGATATTGGTGGCGGCACCACGGAAATAGCCATCATCTCGCTGAACGGCGTGGTTTTTTCGGAATCGGTTCGAGTCGGCGGCGACCGTTTTGATGAGTCCATTGTGGCGTTTGTGCGACGGACTCAAGGCAGCCTCATTGGTGAGGCGACGGCCGAGCGTATTAAGCAAGAGGTGGGGGCTGCCTACCCGCAAAAGGACATCCGGGAAATTGACGTGCGAGGGCGTAACCTAGCGGAGGGAATACCTCGTAGCTTCACCCTCGACAGCAATGAAATATTAGAAGCGCTGCAGGAACCTCTGTCGGTGATTGTCCAAGCGGTAAAAGCAGCATTGGAACAATGTCCCCCTGAGTTGGCGTCAGATATCGCGGAAACCGGCATGGTGCTCACCGGTGGTGGTGCACTACTTCGCGATTTGGATGTTTTGTTAGCAGAAGAGACCGGACTGCCAGTGATTATTGCCGACGATCCATTAACCTGTGTGGCCAGAGGGGGCGGCAAGGCATTGGATTTGATGGATCAAGCAGGTAACGCGGACTTACTGTCGACATCGTAACGTCATGACATGTCCGTGATCCCAGCCGCGACAAGAACCGCAATCGCCGGAGAGTAGAATTAAAACGCTTTTCGCCAAACGACCGGGAGCAGGGTATCTGCTGATCGCCTTGCTTGTGATTTCCCTAGGCCTGATCTGGGTGGACGGTAGCGGCGCGAAAAGCTCAGAGAGCAACACGCCTTGGGGGCCCGGCGGTATGGGAAACGGCCCGGCGAGCAGTTTGCAGGCCTTGCGTCACGCAATGCTTTTCTTAACAGGCCCCGTCTATTCCTTGGCTCAATCACCGTATTCTGTTACCGACACCGTGTCGGATATCACCGCCGATAGGCAGTCGTTGTTGCAACAGCGCGACCAACTCAATGCCCAGCTTTTGAGAATGCAAGAAGAGCAGTTGCGCGTGGCCTATTTGCAGGCTGAAAACGCGCGACTAAGGCAGTTGCTGGGCTCGAAAGCCGAATTGCCGAGTCAGGCGACTATCGCAGAAATCATCGGCGTGCCCCCAGATCCTCAGCGTGCAGCGGTCATCCTCGACAAGGGAGAGATTGATGGCATAGCGCCGGGATATGCCGTTGTTGATGCGCGGGGCCTGATAGGTCAAGTTACCGAAATCTCTAAAAACATAAGTTGGGTGTTATTGATCTCAGATCGAAATCACGCGATACCGGCGCGTATCAACCGCACCGGCGTGCGTATGATTGTCGGCGGAATTGGTTCAGCTGATCGCTTGGTTGTTGAAGATTTGCCGGTGTCCACGGATTTACGCGAGGGCGATTTGATTGAGACATCAGGGTTGGGAGGACGCTTTCCCGTTGGATACCCTGTGGGCTTGGTCTCGAGCGTCGAGAGTACGGAGTCATCGCCGTATCTGCAGGCGAGCATTACGCCATCTGCAGCCTTGCTCAAGGCCGGCCATGTGCTGATTATCCCGCCGCCAATGCCGGAAAAGGCACCTGAGTTAGAGCAGAACATTGATGTGAATGAGGGGGAGTCCTGATATGCGCTCCGGGGGGCTCTTCATGACTGTGCTTATCTTGCTGAGTTTGGTGCTCAGCGTTTTCCACTTACCCGAGGTCTTCGCGGACTGGTTTTCCTATTGGCGACCACAGTGGCTGCTGTTGGCTCTGGTGCTGTGGGTGCAGCAGGTTCCGCAGTTTCGCGGCGTGCTGTTCAGAACTCTGTTTGCGAAACATGCGACGGATGATGGCACGTTGACGCGTCGTGTGTTGCTGGCTGTTTGGCTTTTTGGCTTCTATGTTGACGCGCTATTGGGTGATCCCTTCGGCTTGAATGGTGCGGTTTTTGCATCGATCACCTTGTATTTAATGGTTTTCAGGGATCGCTTGCGTCTACAGTCTCTTTCCCAGCAGATGATCATGATTTTCATGATGGTGTTTCTGAGCGAGATTTTTCGCGGCTATATCCACAATGCTGTGTTCAATCAGGTGTGGGACCTCCAGCCACTGACTCTTGCCGTGAGCAGTATGCTGTTGTGGCCGTTTTATCATTGGATTGCACGACGCTTCATCGGCGCGTCGCTGGGCCGTTGATCGTGGCCTCGGAAATCCGCCTGCTACTGGCATCACAGTCTCCGCGACGCTCAGACTTGCTGACACAGATGGGTCTTACCTTTGAGATCGAACCTGCTGACGTCGATGAAACACCGCAAGCTGGCGAGCACGCGGAAAACTATGTGCGGCGATTGGCACAGAGTAAGGCTCAAGCGCTGTGGCGGCCGGGCTATTTGAATCTGGGAGCCGATACCATTGTCTTTATTGATGGTCAGCTGCTGGGCAAGCCCGAAAATGAGACGCATTGCATCGACATGCTGCTGCAGCTTTCAGGTCGTATCCATCAGGTCGCCACGGGCATTGCTCTGTATGATGGTAAAGAGACTTGGAGTGAGGTTGTGACCAGCAACGTGCTGTTCCGCTCTGTGACGCGACGTGAAGCCAAGGCCTATTGGACGACGGGTGAGCCTCAAGACAAGGCCGGCGCTTATGCGTTGCAGGGGTTTGGTGGCATTTTTGTTCAAAGTATCCAAGGCAGCCACAGCAGCATCATTGGACTGCCTATGGCAGAAACCGAGCAACTCCTCAACCGAGCGGGTTTCGACACATGGTCGGAGCGACAACGTGGCTGAAGAATTGCTGATCGACGTATCGCCCTTTGAATCCCGGGTAGCGTTGGTAAAAGATGGTGCCGTTGAAGAAGTGCATTTGGCGCGTTCGGCGGGGTATAGCGCGACCGGCAATATGTATCTTGGCAAGGTGGTTCGGGTCATTCCGGGGATGCAGGCAGCGTTTGTGGACATTGGCTTAGAGCGCCCGGGTTTCCTTCATGCCTCAGATATCAATCGCCCGCTCGTCGTAACGGCCAGTGAGGCAGAGAGAGACAAGCGAGGTATTCGCGACCTTCTGCACGACGGACAAGAGCTGCTGGTTCAGGTGGAGCGCGACCCCATAGGCACTAAGGGCGCGCGGCTTTCCACGAATCTGGCGTTAGCATCCAAATACTTGGTATTGATGCCCAAGGGCGATCAGGTGGGTCTTTCGCAGAAAATTACTGACGAAGGCGAACGCGTCCGGCTTTTTAAAGTGCTGCGCCCCTTGGCAGAGAGGGCTGATACGGGTCTGATTGCCCGAACCTTGTCTGAGGGCTCGCCCGCATCCACCCTTGCCGATGACTTCAACCATCTGATGCGCCATTGGGCTCAGGTGCTGAAAACCGTTGAAGGCGCCAAGGCCCCGCGCCAAGTGTTTCAGGAGTTACCCATTCAGACGCGTTTGGTTCGAGACTTGGTGGGCAGTGAAACCGCGGCTATCGTTGTAAACGATGCAGGTATATTTCAGCGATTGCGTGACTACCTGAATCAATATGGGTCTGAATACGTCGACAGACTGAGATTCTATGACGATACCCAACCACTGTTTGAGCGGCACAACATCGAACAAGAAATACTGGCGGCGTTGGAGCCTAGCGTTCGTCTGAGCAGTGGCGGAACCTTGGTGATCGAACAAACCGAGGCGTTGACGAGTATTGACGTGAACACCGCCGGCTTTCTTGGCACGAAAAATTTAGAGGAAACCGCCTTTGTCACCAACATGGAGGCAGCTGCGTCTATTCCGCGGCAGCTTCGATTACGCAATCTCGGCGGCATCATCGTAATCGATTTTATTGATATGCAAGATGTTGGGCATCAACAAGCCGTATTGGCCAAGCTCCAAGAAGCGCTGGATCGCGATCCCGGGAAAAGCCAAATGGAGGGTTTTTCCTTTCTGGGATTGGTCCAGTTGAGCCGGAAGCGGACGAGGGAAAGTCTTGCGCAGGTCATGTGCGGAGGTTGCAGCCACTGCAATGGCTTGGGTTATGTCAAAACGGCTGAATCGACGTGCATGGAAATTTTTCGGGCTATTAGCGCAGAACACCGGGTCGCAGCGAGTGACTCAAGTGCCACATCGGCTGGCAACGAAGCGGGGGTTTACGTTTTGACAACCAATGCGGCAGTAGCCGATCGCTTACTCGATGAAGAAGCGTCGATTTATCAAGTGCTAGCGGCGAAGCTGGGGCACGATATGCGATTGGAGGTCGATTCGGCCTATCGCTACGACCAGTTTGACTTGGTCTTTGTCCCGAGCAGGGCGAGCTAGGGGTGCACCGTTGAATTCGTCAGAGCCCCATTCTATCGATTCCAATGCGCCAGAAAGCACGCCGCCTCAGGCTGCGGGGCGTTGGATTCGTTGGCTGGCGATTCTGGTTACCGCCTTTGTGTGTGTCTTGGCAGTAATCCAAGTCTCCGGGCGGCTGGCTTTTCATTTCGTTGACCTTCTTGGGCCTCAGATAAATCAATCGTTGATTCCCTTGCGTACTCAGGTGATCGGGCCGGTAGGCGATTGGCGTGGTTTTAATCCGATCCTGCGTGCGCAGCGTGTGGCGTTTCCGGCGGGTAATTTGGTCGACGTGTATGTTGAGCTGGATTTTTTTCGCAGTGTCATGAGCGGATCTTGGGTGTTTCGACGCTTCTACAGCCAAAGCGGCGAGCTGGGTATCGTCCACACGGACGCAGGTTGGCAGCTTAAGGACAGCCAAGACCAACGCCTGAATATCGATCTCCAGCAGATTATCCAGTCCAGTGAGTTTATCGATGCGTCCATTGCCGTCGTTGCCGAGCGTGCGGGTCAGCGGTTTCAATACGAGGTGTCGGTGGGCCTCGAAAGCCGGGGCCGTGTGCTCCAAGGCCAATTGTCGGTTTTAAGTCCGGTTGCTGAAGCGCAGCGGCAGCAATTGACGATGAGATATCATCAAGAGCTGCCACCGGAATCTGATCAAAATCGCGATCAAAGACAGGTTCAAAGACGGCTTGAAGCTCAGGGCTTACTCGTGGTGCCCGCGGGTTTGCTGGGGGACGGGGGGATGATTCTGGACGTCTCCGAGGGTCGATGGCGAAGCAATGGTGTCGCAGGGAATGGTCAATCCACTGGACAAGGACGTGTCCTCGCTTCCCTGCATCTCACGGACTCACCCTTTCTCCAGGCGGGTAAAACGGCATCGGTGCGCGCCGACGTCGCACTCATCGACGACCGGGAATTCTTGCTGGCGGAACTGCAGGCGACGCTGGAGTCCGATGCGGCAGCACCCCTTGAGTTACCGCTGCTGTTTCTTGAAATCAGTCGTGCGGGCATGTTCGGGCAGTCCCTCGCTGATGCGGTGCTTTTGGAAGGCTCCTCGCTCGCTCGCGTAAGGGTGGTCAATCTGGCTCTGGGCCCCATCACAGATTTTGCCAATGCCGTGTTCTCATCGAATGATGTGGTTGGTGAATGGATTAAAGGTCTGAGTGCAAAGGCAGATGGTGAGCAACTGATCGCTCGTTACGATGATGTCGTTGGGCTGGAATTTTGGGCGCAAGCCAATGGGGTCAGTCTCTCCGCTCATCGTGGTTCGCCTTCGATCACTAACAGCCAAGCCGAAATTTTCGGTGACCTTCAGCAAATGAGTCTTCGGGTGAGTGGCGAAGCCGTGACCATGCAGTTCCCGGATCTTTTTGCCGATGCGTGGGATTTTGACAGCGTGCAAGGCGATCTCATGTTGTTGTTCCGTCCGGGTTACGCCTCTGTTCGCGGCACGAATATTCGGGCTGTTTCTGGTACCAGTCGAATTAACGGAGGTTTCGCGACCAGCCGTCCGCAAGCGCGATACGAGCAGCGAGTGTCGGTCAATCTTCAAGTCGACAAAATGGATGTGTTGGCGGCGCGCCAGTACATTCCTTACAAACTCGACGACGGCTTGCGCCGGTGGTTAACCCAGGCACCATTGTCCGGCAACTTCAAGAGCATGGCGGCAGCACATCACGGCCAGATTCATGTGCCGGTTGGGGACACGACCAGTCGCCGTTTTGAATTGGTTGCCGACTTCAGTGACACAATGGTTCGTTACAAAGACGACTGGCCGACGCTGAACGCGGGCGCCGGTTCGCTTCATGTGGCAGGACGACATACGTACGCAAAGTTGAGTCAGGGGGAAACTGGCGGTTTATTGATTGGTGGCGCGGACCTGCATGCAGATGCCGACAAGGGAATGCTGTTTTTGGGATTGGAGAGGGCGTCTCAGGCCTCTTCTGCGTTGAATTTCGTCCGCAATTCGCCGTTGCAGGAGTCCTTACGTTTCGTTACGCCGGAATGGAATGCTCGCGGTGATATCAACATTGCAGCAATGCTTCAGATCCCCTTAGTGGGTGATCTAACCAATGACTCCCGCTTGCAGATCGATCTTGAAACGGAATTTAAGTCGGGGGACTTCGACATGCCGAATTATCGTTTGGTTTGGCGGGAACTCTCCGGCCAGCATCGGTTTTCTTTACCCCATAACTTGCAGGGAGGCGTCAGCGGAAAATTGTTTGATCAGCCTGTGACGGTAAACATGTCTCATGATGTGGAGCACATAATATTCCAATTGACAGGCAGTCTGTCTGCCGAAGACGTCTTGCGTGTCGCCGCGCTGCCGCAAACGACGATGCTGACCGGTCAAGCAGACGTTGACGCCCTGTTAGAGGTCGCCATGGATGGTCCCTTAGCGGTTCGCTTGCAATTGGAAACCGATCTGGTGGGTATGGCTGTGGCGTTGCCCGGCGAGTTTGGCAAGGCGCCCGGGACACGATCCCCAAGCACATTC
>JAACDS010000149.1 GCA_009936895.1 Pseudomonadota bacterium | reverse complement strand
CTCGGAATCCGAAGAGTGGATGGTGTTGTACCGGGCCGAGTACGGCGACTACGGTCTGTGGGTGAGGCCTTTGGCGATGTTTATGGGCTCAGTTGAAAAAGACGGGCAGTTGGTGAGGCGATTCAACCCTCTGTAGCGAATTAAGCTTAGGCACTACCTAACAACCTCGACCCCATCGTGTTCTCAGCGGACCCTCCATCACCATAGAGCGCGATGCTCGCCGCTTCTGGACGAAGGACCCTCAGTGAAGTATTGGTCCGCTCTTTTAGACCAGCGATGAGTTTACCATTACGGGTGTTTTTGTTCTTGCTGTCGGAAGCGCAGGCGCTAAGCTCATCAACTACCGAAAATGCATGTTTTCTTATGTCTGTGCTGATGAACGGGTGGGTCTCAAGCTGCTCTCTAAGGCTATCTGTCAGACCTAGCGACTCCCTCTCACTGCGACACTTTAAGTGGGTTGCAATAGCGTTCTGTTTTGCTGCAACTGCTTGCTCCAGTCTTGCCGGATCTGCGCCAAGCAAAGCTTGGTGTTCGATATCTAGTATTTCCAGTAACCGGACCAAGCTATCAAGCTCTGCTTCAAGAGCTGAAACCAGAGCCTGAGGATCAGAAGCGTGACTGTCGGCACTTATCATCACTAGAGAAGTTCGTTTTCTAATGCCAAAAGAGATTCAGCTATTTGCTGCGTATCAACTCTGTAGCTGCCATCCGATATGGCCTCGCGAATCTCGTCGACCTTCGCCATGTCAACAGAATCTATGGACGAGAGCTCTTCCTGCAATGCAGCAAGTTGCTGTGCCGTCGACGAAAACTGGACCGAGTCGGCGACAACTCGCGCAGACTTCTCTGGAGAATTTGAAGCGTCCGAAGATTTATCTCTACGGTCCGTTTCTATCCTCCCACCCGAACGAATCACAGATACGTCGGTAGTAGTCATTGTTGTTCTCCTAGCCACGAAATTTGTTCCGTCGTCATGATATCACCTTTATTAGCGGAAAAATTGTAAATAACTTTAGTTTTGCTGGCTCGTAAAATATCGATAGAAGTCATTGAACTAACACATCTCCCGATGAAGAAACGATACCCTCTACCCGCTTTTTTGATCGTTCGTTTTGTACCCAAATCCTATCTCCCACTCTTGCATTCCCGAGGGCTTTGCCCTTCATAGTAACCGACAGTCCGCCTTCAATAGCCTTGATTGTTACGGATTGGCCCCTGCTTATTACCGTTGGTGCCTTAACGTCACTTTGCCGTAATGGTTGCCCCGCAATGAGATCTCGGACCGCAACTTTCCCCACCAGTTGACCTCGCTCTATGATGATGCCTCGCAGGTCAGATTCGATTTGAATGTTTCTAATTACCACATCATCTTCGCTTATTAACTCAGATCTATTTGCAGGGTGCTTGAGGACGGGAATGGCTGTTGAAGCAGTGACGTGTCCTCTTAGATATATCGTCCACGGCTCCGGGGTTTGGCATCGCAATCCTACGGTCACCCTTCCGAGTGACGGCTGACTATTATCATTTAACACAGTCACTGCTTTACCACATTTGGGAAGACTCACGCGGACATCTAGTGGAGCCACTTCAACATTTATAGCGTCAAGACCTCTAGCAAGGGCTCTCTCTTCTAGTGCCTTGCCCGCAATTACACTTAATTGGCTGTGAGAGTGATCTTCAGCTGATACGAAATGGCTAGTCGTCGCCACAGCAAGGGCGGTTGCCAAAACCCACTTCACCATACTGCCTCCGTCATTAATTTGGCGAATTCGCCTACACAGCGAACAAAGCAATAACGATGCCAACTTTCCGAGTTTAATAAAAATGAGGAGTTTTAAAATACTTTCTCAGGCGAATTTTCAAATGTAATTTCGGTAATTTTGTTTTTCGAGACGCCCGGCAACCCTTGCCGCATTTTTTGCCGCTTGCCGCGTCAAAAAAAGCAATTTCTTTCCCTTAATACCCATAACTCATTGTTTTTGAAGCAATAAAAAAGTTGGCACGCCTTTTGTATGTATCGGTACGCAAATGAAAGGATTGGCGCAATTATGGCGACAAATGGAATTGACAAGGCTCTAGGTATCTCGCCACAGGTTTTGGCTCTGCGAATGAAGCGGATGAATTTGCTTACCGCAAATATCGCCAACGCAGATACGCCCAACTACAAGGCGAGAGATATCGATTTTCGAGCAGCAATGGCGAGTGCCACTGCATCGCAAGCCCGGATGGATACGACCAATGCGGGACACATTGCTTTATCGGGTGGACCAGAGCAGCCACAAGTTCTGTACAGGAGGCCGCTACAGGAATCCACAAATGGTAACACCGTGGATGCGCAAGCAGAACATGCGTCGTTCATGGAAAACGCGATGCGTTACCAGGCCAGTATTCAGCTGCTTGATAACCGCATTAGCGGAATTAAGAAAGCTATCAAGGGAGAGTCTTAATGGGTTTATTTGATGCGATGAGCATTGCTGGAACAGCTTTAAGTGCACAGACAGTGCGCCTAAATGCGATCGCCTCAAATATGGCGAACGCTAACACTGTTGCCTCTTCGCCAGAAGAAACGTATCGCGCTCGCACGCCGCTGTTTAAAGCGGTATTGGAGGCGCAATTCGGCGATGACGCCTCAAAAATGGGCGTACAGGTTGATCGAATTGAGGAAATCGGTGGAGAGCCCAGAGCTGAATTTAATCCAGGGCATCCCTTAGCGAATGAGGATGGATACGTTTATCGACCCAATATCGATGTTGCTACAGAAATGGTGAACATGATGCAGGCGTCGCGGTCTTTCCAAAATTCAATTGAAGCAATCACCACGGCGAAGCAGCTTGCTATGCGCACGCTGACCCTAGGTAAGTGAGGACTTAGAGATGTTGAACACTGGTGGCATTAACAGCTTTACAGCGCTTAACCCGAGCGAGAGGTCAGACTCTCGAGCAAAGGGTGTTGAGGATATGGGGTCGCAAGACTTCTTGGCGTTAATGATTGCTCAGATGGAGAACCAGGACCCGACGCAGCCTATGGATCAACTGGCATTTATGAGTCAGCTCGCTCAGTTCGGCACTGTATCGGGTGTTCAAGAGCTGAATGTTGCAATGTCAGACTTGGCGGCAAGCGTCACAGGCAGTCAGGCGATTCAGGCTTCGAATCTTATCGGAAGAAGCGTTGCAACTGAATCCAATACTGGCCACCTCGCCGTTGCGGGTAATGATGAAGCGGGAAATACGGTCCTTGCGATGCGAGCTTCCGTTGATGTTGGCCCCGGGGCTAGCGGAGGACGTTTCCATGTCCATAACGTGCAGGGAGACATCGTCTTTTCGGGCAATTTACCGCCCCGAAGTGGCGTGATTTCAGTTGTGTGGGATGGCATTGATTCTGAGGGTAATCAGTTGCCTCTAGGTCAGTACCAAATTTCAGCTGAGGCCAATTTGGGCAACAGCACACGGGCAGCTAGGGTCTATGGCCATGACCGAGTCGTGTCGGTAGCAATCGGCGCCGGCAATGCCATCACATTAAACCTTGCGAGCGGGCGAGCGATCGATGCGCGTAACGCAAGAGAAATTTTTTAGATCATCTTTTTTAGGAGAGTGAGGAATGTCTTTTAGCACTTCGATATCAGGACTTGATGCAGCGCAGGAGCGGATGGCGGTTATTAGTAACAACATCGTCAACGCTGGAACCGTTGGTTTTAAGAAGGGAGAGGCACAATTTGGCGACTTGTACTCGTCAGCCCTTCAAGATACGGGCGCCTCGGCGGGTACAGGTGTTGAGTTGACTCGAATTCGTTCTGATTTCACGCAGGGGGAGTTTCAGTTCACGTCCAGCGCACTTGACTTAGCGATCGATGGTTCGGGTTTGTTCCTGCTTCGAGGTGAGAACGGCACTGATGAGTATTCGCGCGCGGGCTCATTTCAGTCAGATAACAATGGATTCATTGTAAATGACTCGGGACTGCGTGTTCAGGGGTACCAAGCGGACGTTAATGGTGTTTTGTTGCCTACCTTGGGCGATCTTCGCGTGGACACGAGCCTCTTGAGGCAAAAACAGACTGGAAATGTGAGTTTCGCAGGCAATATTGATTCTCGGGTTGGCGTTCCCGAGAACGCCTTCTCTATCGACGATCCCACATCGTTTAGCAGCACTAGTACTACAACTATTTACGACAGCGCGGGTAATGCAAAGCAGCTCGCACTATATTTTGTGCGCGACCCGCTTGCCGCAGAGACATTTAATGTCTACGCCGCAATTGACGATGAGGTCTTACCCGGCACGACAACCTTAGTTTTTGATGCCACAGGCCTTTTAGCGCCCGCTTCTGCGACTGAACTTGCGATCGTCGGTTATCAGCCCCAAGACGCGTTGGTAATGGATATCAACGTTGATCTTTCGGGGGTCAACAACTTTGGAAGTCAAAGCACTACTTTGGACTTCTCTCAGGATGGATATCCAGCTGGTGAGCTTTTGTCTTTCGCATTCGACGATACCGGAACACTCATCTCTACATATACGAACGGTCAGCAGCGAGCTCAAGGACAAATCGCTCTCGCGACGTTTGTGAATCCGGAATCTTTGCAGCCATTGGGTGGTAACGGTTTTGCGCAGACAGATGAGTCCGGCGATCCCGTTATTGGTGCCCCCGGTAGCGGGGCGCGAGGATCCATTCGCGCATCAGCTTTGGAGCTCGCCAACGTCGATATTACCCAAGAGCTGCTGGCGCTGATTGAAGCGCAGCGAAGTTTTCAGTCAAACGCACAATCAATCCAGGCGCTGAATGAAGCGTCGACATCAATCTTGAACCTTTAATTGGAATTAGTTCGAGCACTTAGTCATGCAATCGATTTTTCAAACCATCGCAGAAGCTAACCGGCAGATTGATTCAGCTCAATCGTTGGTGAGTAATAACCTGGCAAATACGGGGACAACCGCGTTCAAGGCGGATCTCTATGCAGCTCAGGCTAGGTATCGTGGCGATTTTAATGTCGACGCGAGTGCGCTCCCGAACGCACAAGACAGCGTTGTAGATCTTAGTATCGGGAACATCTCATTTACCGGACGTGATCTTGATATTGCGATCAATGGCTCAGGTTGGATGCAGGTACTTACTCCGGGTGGAGAGGAAGTTCTGAGTCGTCGAGGTGACTTACGGGTTGATCTTGATGGCCGTCTGGTCGACGGAGTAGGTCGTCAGGTTATGTCGGAGACGGGTCCTGTTGCTATCCAGCCCGATGCCACTTCTATAACGATTGGTGGCGACGGAACGATTTCCTTCGCCCCTCCTGGTAACGCGGGTGCCGCTCGAATTGCCCTTGGGCGAATCATGCTTGTAGACCCCAACCCCACGGATCTTACAAAGGGTCTGGATGGAGAAATCAGAATAGCAGCCGGTGCTGATCCAGTACCTGCCGCAGGAATTCAGGTTGTCGCGGGGGCTCTCGAGAGCTCAAACGTCAACCCGATAAGCGCGATGGTCGAAATGATCTCGCTGTCACGAGCCTTTGAGGCTCAAAGCAAAACTTTGAAGTCAGCAGATGAGATGAACGAATCCAGTGCATCTCTGATGCGAGTTCAAGCAGGTTAATACGACCATCATTAATTAAAGAGGAGAGAGTCATGCCTTTATCTATCAATACAAACATCGCTTCGTTGACCGCTCAACGTGCCATGTTGAATACAGGTCAGGAACTGGAGACTGCCTTCGAGCGCTTGTCGACAGGGAAACGAATCAACACAGCTGTCGACGACGCCGCTGGACTAGCTATATCGGAGCGCCTAACGGGTCGAATTAACGGCCTCAACCAGGCTATCCGAAACGCGAACGATGGCGTCTCGGTGGTTCAGATCGCTGAGGGTGCACAGGATGAAGTTACCACTATCATCCAGCGGCTTCGTGATCTAGCGGTCCAGGGGGCCAACAGCTCGCTGAGCGCAACTGAGCGCGGCTTTTTGGAAACGGAAGCTGACAAGCTACTGCAGTCCATGGAACAGGCGGCAGGAATGGCCGAGTTTTCTGGTAACGAGCTATTGCTGAATGACACAGGAAACAATAACACTGACGGTGACGATATTGCCTTTTCTGGTGTGTTTCAGGTGGGTCCAAACCAGGGTGACACGGTCACTATTGAAACTGTTCGCTGCCATCCAGATTCGCTATTTGCAACGGCGAGAGCCGAGCAGGTGCAATTCACTGTTACTGATGCCTTAGCAACTGCATTGACAAATTCTGAGTCAATTATTATCGCCGGTACGACCGTAACTGCGCAGGACTTGGATACAGGAATCACCACAACTGAGACGCTTGTCACGAAGCTGAATGCTTTGTCTGACGCCGGCACAATTGCGGCAATAACCTGGACCAACGATGGAGATGTGATTACTGGGACTTACGATACGGCGGGTGCTATCGCTAGTAATGTCAACTAAATAGGCAATATCTCGGGCATAGTTACCAGAGAGGGTACTGATACTGCAGCAGATGCGGATACTGCGCTGGACTTCTCAACTCAGGCTGGCTGTCAAGCAGCCATCACCACGATCCAGGCTGCTTACGATAAGGTAGCTAAGAACCGTGCTCAGTTGGGTGCTGTTCAAGCTCAGATGGAGTCAACAATTCGTAATTTGGCCAATGTTGTTGAAAACACAACTGCGGCACGCTCACGGAGTCAGGATGCTGACTTTGCTGCTGAAACAGCTGCATTGACACGTGCTCAGATGCTGCAACAGGCCGCAACATCGATTTTGGCACAGGCAAATGCACAACCCCAGTCAGTACTGGAGCTCATTCGAGGTTAATTCCGGGCAAGCTCGGACTTAGAAATGAGAATTACCGATACGTAACTGATTAGGAGTTGGTATGTCACAGTCATTATGGATTGCAAAAACGGGTCTCGATGCACAACAGACAAAGATGGCAACGATCTCCAACAACTTGGCGAACGTTGGAACGAACGGGTTCAAGCGCGGACGAGCGATTTTTGAAGACCTGCTTTATCAAAATGTTCGTCAAGTGGGAGCTCAATCGTCTCAGGACACCGTCTTACCGTCGGGTCTTCAAGTGGGCACCGGTGCTCGTGTAGTTGCGACTGAACGATTGTTTACACAAGGTAATCTTGTGAATACGGATAATGCCTTTGACTTGGCTATTCAGGGTCGTGGCTTTTTTGAGGTCTTAATGCCAGATGGGACCCCAGCTTACACGCGAGACGGGTCATTTCACCTGAATGATCAAGGTGTGTTGGTGACATCAACGGGCTATCAAGTTCAGCCCCCGATCACTGTGCCGCAGGATGCGTTGAGCGTCACTATTGCGGGCGATGGTACTGTATCTGTCCAGCAGCCGGGGACTGCTCAGGCAACTCAGATTGGCCTTATTCAATTGACTGATTTTGTTAATCCCGCAGGCCTGCAGGCGAGAGGTGAAAACCTCTACTTAGAAACAGGCGCTAGTGGCAATCCGCTACCGGGAAACCCGGGCCTCAATGGTTTGGGAACGCTTCAGCAGGGTTACGTTGAGGGATCTAACGTAAATGTCGTTGAGGAGATGGTCAATATGATTGAGACCCAACGAGCCTACGAGATGAACTCTAAAGCTATATCGACAGCAGACCAGATGTTGCAGTACGTGACGCAAAATTTATAAGGGCAATGGTTACTGAGATGACAAGGTTTTTGACATCGCTGATTATGCTCGGGGGGCTATTCATCTCCGGGTGTGCGGGTATTGAATCCAAAAGTCATCCCGCTTACGCGCCGATGGAGCCCATTGTTTATACGGTTCCGGCAGAGGGTGTTACGCCGGCCAGTTTATATAGTGAACAGCGTGGCTTAGCTCTTTTTGCAGATACTCGTGCGCGCTCTGTCGGCGATATCATCACAGTCATGCTCATGGAGTCGACTCAGGCCTCAAAAAACGCCGATACAGCGTTAAGTCGCGAGTCAGGTATTAATGTCGCACCGCCGACCGTCTTTGGCCGAGTCAACCCAAATTTCAGTGTCGACAAGTACAAGGACCTGACTCTGGAGCAGAATATCGCTTCCGAGTCTGAGTTCTCCGGTAACGGCACAAGCAGTCAGTCTAATTCACTGAGTGGAGCCATTGCTGTGCAGGTGGCCAGAGTTCTTCCCAACGGGAACCTCTTGGTTCAGGGGGAGAAGTGGTTGGCACTAAATCGTGGAGAAGAGTTCATTCAGCTTAGAGGCATTGTGCGGCCGCAGGACATTAGCCCTACCAACACCATTGCTTCAACAATGATTGCAGATGCACGAATTTCTTATGGTGGAACCGGTGTGATTGATAGAGCGAATACGCCGGGTTGGTTCTCAAAATTCTTTACTAGCCCGCTAAACCCATTTTAGGGGTACTTGATGATGGACTACATTAAATCTTTCCCATCTGCGTCGGTTGCTTTGCCCCAAAAGTTATTAGCTGGGCTTTCGATCTTATTATTTGGTCTAGTTTTCTTCTCTGGCGAGTCTCGCGCTGAGCGTATTAAGGATATTGCTATGGTCGAGGGGGCCAGGTCGAATCAGTTAGTAGGCTTTGGTCTGGTTGTTGGACTTGAGGGCACAGGCGACCAGGTAACACAGACCCCATTTACTATTCAGGCTGCTCGCAGCATGTTGCAGCAATTCGGCGTTAATTTGCCACCTGGTGTTAATCCTCAGACTAAAAACATGGCGTCGGTCATTGTTACCGCAGAGCTTCCAGCGTTTGGTAAGCCAGGTCAGAAACTTGATGTGACGGTTTCGTCTCTGGGAAACGCGGGAAGCCTTCGTGGTGGTGAGCTCTTGTTGACCCAGCTCAAGGGCGGTAACGGACAGGTTTATGCTGTTGCGCAGGGGTCCCTGGTTGTTTCTGGGTTTGGCGCAGAGGGCAACGATGGGTCGCAGATTCAGGTAAATACAAAAGCAGCTGGCCGAATTCCTAATGGCGCGATTATAGAACGCGAGGTGGCAACGTCGATCTCAGATGGCAGTGATAAAATACGATTTCTGCTTCATGAGGCCGATTTTTCTACGGCTAGGAATGTGGCATTCGCTGTCAATTCGATTATGGGGCCTGGTACCGCGAAGGCATTGGACGGCGTTTCTGTTGAGGTGATTGCACCCAGTGATCCATCCGAGAAGGTGATCTATCTTGCAGAGCTTGAAAATATTGCCGTTAGTCGCGGAGCACCGGCGGCTAAAATCATCATCAATTCTCGAAGTGGCACGGTAGTCTTTGGGTCAGAGGTCACTGTAGGTCCAGCTGCTGTCGCGCACGGAAATCTAACAGTTACCGTTGATGAAAGTTTGTTGGTCTCACAGCCCGGGCCGTTTGCCCGTGCAGGTGAAACGGCAGTCGTTCCTGAATCAGAGGTCACTATTGAGGAAGAGCAAGTCAGGATGTTTGCCTTTGAAGGTGGCGTAGATCTGAAGGAAATAGTGACCGCCGTTAATCGAGTCGGCGCCGCTCCTGGAGATTTAGTTGCGATCCTAGAAGCCTTACAGAAAGCGGGTGCAATTAGCGCTCAGCTTATAGTCATCTGAGAGCATGTCATGACAAATACAATTTTCAATGACATTGGGTATCTCGGATCACTGCGCGCTGAGGCGGTCTCTGCCCCTAGTAAAGCCATAGAAGAGGTGGCCTCTCAATTTGAGGCACTGTTTATTCAGCAAATGATGAAGTCGATGAGAGATGCAGTTCCAAAATCGGATTTTATGCACTCTGACCACCTAGAAACATATCAATCAATGGCAGATCAGCAGATGGCCGTAAGCTTGTCGCAGCAAGGCGGTATTGGTATTGCGCGAATGCTAGTTGAGCAGATGCAGAGTAAGGGTTTCATCTCGAGTGCCCAAAACTCTGAGGTTGATACTCCTGCTGCTCAGGAAAAGCAGCCCGAAAGCTTCAGAGGTGTTGACTCTATTTGGGTGAATACAGGAGGCGATGATGCCTAGTATTTACGATGTAGGAAGCTCAGCGCTGAACTCGATGCAACGAGCGATTGCAACCACAGGCCACAACATAGCTAACGTTAATACTGAGGGATATAGTCGTCAGGAGGTTCTGTTCGGCACACGTACTCCCGAAAATGTAGGACAGGTGGAAATTGGGACAGGCGTGGAAGTTTCTAATATCCGCCGTGCTCATGACCATTTTTTGATGACCGATGTTCAATCACGCTCGAGCTCGAACGGCTACTTTCAACTTTATGCCAAAACAGCGCAGAGTGTTGACGGGCTATTAGCCGATCCATCGACCGGAATTGCGCCTGCAATTAATCAGTTCTTTGCTGCAATGGAGGCTGTTGCCTCTAATCCAAGCTCTATTCCAGAGCGCGAAGTCTTATTGTCACAGGCAGAGATCCTGACGCAGCGCTTTAATTATGTGGATACGCGCCTCTCGGAATTTGCGGAAGAGTTGAATACCCGCATGGCAAACATGACTAACAATATCAACGCTCTCGCCATTGATATCGCGCAGCTCAACGAATCGATTGCGTCTTTCAAAAGTGGATCCAGAGGGATGCCCAATGACCTGCTCGATCGAAGAGATCAAGCTATTACTGACCTAAGTAACCTTATCGGTGTACAAACAACCACTCAAGAAGATGGCTCGATCAATGTGCTCATAGGTAAGGGCCAGCGCTTGGTCCTTGGTAATAATGCTGAACAACTCAGAATGGTGTTGCCCGCCACTCAAGATGGTCCAAGCCAGCTTTATCTCTCAGTGCCCAGCGGAGCCGAGTCTGAAGTCACTTCGAAATTAGTGGGTGGCGAGCTAGGTGGAGTGTTGGACGCAGGCATCAAGCTCATTAACAAGGCCCGTCGTGAAGTGGGTCTTCTGGCGGTCGGTATATCTGAGACCTTTAATAGGCAGCATTCTCAAGGGAGCGACTTGAACGGCGATCAGGGCACGGCGTTTTTTTCAAATTTAAGTGCGACGGTAATAGGTTCCAAAGACAACTCTGGTTTGCTGACGGTAGCCGCGAACATCACCCAGGAACAAAACCTCACGGGCGATGGATACTCAATTCGTTACGAGGACGCGGGAATTCGTTTAACAAATCTCTCTTCAGGTGAATCTCAAATCGTAGACGCTGGTGTATTGGAGCTTCCCGGGCTAAACATCACGGTCCCTGAGCGGGCAGACGGCGTTGATGGCGATATCTTTTTTGTTGAGCCAACCCTTGGTACTGCCTCTTCAATGGGGGTATTTCTTACGGACCCCTCCAAAATCGCCGCCGCAAATTTTGGTTCAGCGGTTGGTGACAACCGTAACATGCTGTCCCTCATAGACCTGCGTGATGCAAAGACACTGAAAGCTGGTACGCAGGGTTACATCTCCCTTTACGGCAGCACCTTGTCGAGTATTGCAGTAGAAACTCGCAGCGCCATCAGTAACGCCGAGACAGAATCGTCACTTCTACGTTCAGCTGAAGATCGGCTCGAGAGTGTAAGGGGCGTGAACT
The DNA here is from genome assembly GCA_009936895.1 of Pseudomonadota bacterium. Lineage (GTDB taxonomy): Bacteria > Pseudomonadota > Gammaproteobacteria > Pseudomonadales > Azotimanducaceae > UBA4421. The sequence continues at coordinate 1,367 of JAACDS010000149.1, read as the reverse complement.
TAGACGAGGAAGCGACCAACCTTATTAGGTATCAGCAAGCTTACCAAGCGGCTGCTCAAGTTATTTCGGTGGCGAATGAGATCTTCGACACCCTACTCATGGCGTCAAGATAATGATTGGAAGAATGTCTTCAGCACAAATGCATCAGGGGAACTTGAATGTGATCTTCGATGCGCAGGCACGTGTACAGAAAACGCAGGAAGCGCTCGCTACAGGTAAGAGAGTGAATTCCGCGTCGGATGATCCTGTTGCATCAGCTCAAATAACTGCGATCCGCGCGGAGCTAAGCAGGCTTGAGGTCATGCAAAAAAATGTGAACACGGCTTACGATGAATTGGCAATGACTGAGGCTAGTTTGTCTTCAAGTGAGGACTTGATTTCGCGTGCACGAGAAATTGCGGTTCAAGGTGCTAACTCAGTGCTAGGTGTGGCCGATAGGGCAATTCTGGCCACAGAGATAGACGCGATTTTGGATCAGATGTTGAAGCTCTCGAATACCCAGTCACCCAAAGGTGATTTTATTTTCGCAGGACACTCAACTGACCAACCACCGTTCGCTCAAATTGGCGGGAACATCGAGTTTCAGGGAGATGATGGTCAGCGCAGGATAAATATTGCTGGTGGAGTGACTCTAGACGTCCGCCAAATCGGGACAGATGTATTTGGCGAGGGGGAAGAAGGCGTCTTTGCCGTTTTACAAAATCTAGCTGGTGGTCTGCGGGCGGATGATGACGAAATTATTCAACGCTCGATAGGACGGCTGGATGAATGCCAGCAGCTGATGCTCGAGGGAATTACTGATTTGGGATCGAAAATGGGACTTGTGGAAGATCAGCAAATGTTGAATGAGGCTTTTAACATCCAGTTAAAAGAAACCTTGTCAGGTCTTGAGGATATTGATTACGCCAAAGCAATCAGTGACATGAACATTCAGATGGTGTCCTTGCAAGCAGCGCAGCAAGCCTATGCACAAACACGCGACTTAAACTTATTCAATTATTTGTGATCACTCGTTCAAAAATTGAAGGTGTTATGGGGTTAGTAAAATGAATCAGCACACAAAAAGCTTTTCGAGTCATCAAGATCAGAGCCTAGACGTTTTGAAAGTAGAAATGGAAGAGCTGGAGGCTCAGGCACTCGCAATACTGAGTGTTGACTCAAAAAGTATCCAAGCATGGGATGTCATAGCCTCGATAGCGGTTCAAAAAGAGAATTATGAAGAAGCCGAGATGGCATATCGCTGCTTGGATTCGCTTGCTCCAGACCAGCCACTCACGAAATCTAATTTGAGCAAAGTATGTTTTTGGCAAGAAAACTTTGAAGGGGCCCTTGAGTTCATTATCTCCGCTATCAATCTTGACCCCACG
>JAACDS010000148.1 GCA_009936895.1 Pseudomonadota bacterium | reverse complement strand
ATAAAGCCAACAAAGGAAGCAACCATGAGACCAGCAAGTAGGGGTGATGCCCCTCCGTATTGGTGAATACTGACGTAGATCCAAGAAATGCCCACGCCGTATTTGCCAAGACCATATATCCAGGCCAGCGTAGCCCACTGAGTGGAGGCGTGATTCAGCAACCACCAAAAGACTGCCACCGAGACGAAGAGCAGTGGGAACCAGTGAAAGGGGGCAAAGGCTAGCGGGTAGATCCCACCTGCCGCCAAGGCCAAGACCGCCTGTAGCGGCAAGGCCAGCGGGCTATCGACTGATTGACTGCTGCCGCTGAAGGAGTTCATGACAGGATCTCAGTCTTGCAGACCTTTCTGGATGGGCTCGGGCGTATCGACTCGCAACAGGCGCAAACGACGGGAATCGGCGTTGAGCACCTCCAATCGCAGCGCCCCGATTTCGACGGATTCGCCTAATTCAGGTACGTGACCGAAAGCCTGCAACACGATGCCACCAATCGTGTCGAATTCATCATCGGAAAAGTCCTGGCCGAAATAGTCGTTGAAATCTTCAATCGTTGTCGTGGCTTTCACATGAAACGAGCGAGGCTCTAGCTGTTTGACGAAACTGTCGTCATCGACATCGTGCTCGTCTTCGATCTCACCAACAATTTGCTCCAGCACATCCTCTATGGTGACGGCTCCAGATATTTGGCCGTACTCATCCACCACCAAGGCCATGTGATTGCGATTGGCGCGAAATTCTTGCAGCAGGACATTGAGACGTTTGCTTTCCGGTACCACCGCGGCAGGCCGAATGCTGTCTTTCATCGTGAAACGTTGAGCACTGTCCTGCAGCACTAAGGGCAGCAGATCCTTGGCGTGGAGGATGCCTTTGATGTCGTCCAGATCATCACCGGTCACCGGAAAACGTGAATGTCGAGACTCGATCACCGTGGACAGAAACTCCGCCGGTTGCTGATCTTCTTGCACGACGACCAAGGCCGAACGAGGAATCATAATGTCCCGGGCGTGCATGTCGCTGACATGGAGCGCACCAAAGATCATGTTCAGCGCATCAACTTCGATCAGCTGACGCCGGGCGGCATCCTGTAAGATTGCCAGCAGCTCAGCAATGTTATCTGGCTCATCTGAAAACAGATCGCCGATCCATTCGCGCATGGTTCGGCGGTGGGGTTTGTCCGCCGCGTCACCACTGAAATCCTGTTGGTCACTCATAGGCTTGTGTGGCCATGTTTTGTCGTCATCCGTTTTAGGTAAGGCTTTGATGAATTGCAAGCCGCGTGGTTAGGCATCAACAACCTGACTGATGTAAGGGTCGGCAATATCCAGCTGCGCCAGAGCAGCACGCTCAATTGTTTCCATCGCCAGAGCTGCCGCTGAGACTTCATGATCCCATCCCATCAGGTGCAGTACGCCATGAATAAACAAGTGGCTTAAATGGTGGCTGGTTGTCTTATGTTGCTGTCGTGCTTCCCGCACAACGATAGGCCAACAAATCGCCAAATCACCCAGCGGCATTTCCGGCACATCGTTCAATGACTCGGCACTCTCTAGGGTTGGAAAAACGGCCTCGGGCTCCTGCACACCAAAACTCAGCACATTGGTGGGCTTGTCTCGCTCACGGTAGTCACGGTTCAGTTCTTGAGATTCCACCTCATCACACAGACGCAGGCAGATGTCCCGAGACAGCGGTTGCGCGCTTATTTCAGGTAACGTTTGGGTTAAAGCCATCAGACAAGCCTCGAGTTCCCCCTGCAAAATTCGCGGCAGGGGCGCATCGTCAAGATCCGGCGCAAGCTGTATCTCCAATGAGAATGTCGCAGACGGGGTCGAGCCGATCACTAGCGCCTTCCGTTGCCCCGCCGATCATCGTTTTGCTGCCCGCGATCGTCGCCTTGATAGGACTCGTAGGCATCTACAATTTTTTGCACAAGGGGATGCCGAACAACGTCCTTGGAACCAAAGTGTGTGAATTCGATACCGGCGACTTGCGCGAGGACATCGCGCACGTTGATTAACCCGGACTGTTCGCCCCGGGGCAAGTCGATCTGGGTAATATCGCCGGTCACTACTGCGGTGGAGCCAAACCCGATTCGGGTCAGAAACATTTTCATCTGAGCAACCGTGGTGTTTTGCGACTCGTCCAGAATAATGAATGCATTATTCAGTGTACGCCCACGCATGTAGGCCAGCGGCGCCACCTCAATGATGTTGCGCTCGATGTATTTGTTCACTCGCTCCACGCCCAACATTTCGTACAGGGCATCGTAAAGCGGACGCAGGTATGGGTCGATCTTTTGTGCCAGATCGCCGGGCAAAAAACCGAGTTTTTCTCCCGCTTCTACCGCAGGCCGGACCAACAAAATCCGAGACACCTGTTGGGACTCCAGCGCTTCCACCGCGCAGGCCACTGCCAAATATGTTTTGCCGGTGCCCGCTGGGCCAATGCCGAAATTAATGTCGTTTTTACGAACCGCTTTGCAATAGCCCAGCTGATTTGCACCACGCGGCTTAATCGATTTTTTCGGCGTGCGAATGACCAGCTCGCCGGACCCCCCTGATGTGTCACTGCCGGATTCGACACTACGATCCACATCGCTCATCACCACGACGGGCACGGTTCGATCCGATCCCTCATTATTCTGAGCAATCAAATCATCCAAACCGGCCTGCTGCAAAAACAGGTGCACGAAGTCGGGTTCAATGGCATCTCGACCGACGGTTTCCCGATACAGTTGATGCAGCAGCGCTTCCGCCGCCTGTACAGCATTGGGTATGCCACTGAGTTGGAACTCGTTACCGCGGTTACGGATACTGACGCCCAAACGTTTTTCCAGGTGCTTGATGTTCTGATCTACGGGTCCGACCAAGGCAGAGAGCCGCAGCGGATCGTTGGGTTCGAGGACGATTTTCTTCGCCAAAGTTGCGGGGGAATCAGGAATGTGTTGCAAGGTTCACCAATAAGGTTGCGATTGTTCAAGCCTACTACGTATCGGCCAAGTTGATAGCTGATTTGTAGGCTAGCAATTTTCGGCTATGAATCAATCAATATGCCGCGTAGAGAGTTCGGAAGGGCTTCGGTAATGCGCACGTTAGCGAATGCACCCATCAATGCGGCTGCGCCTTCGAAATTCACGACCCGATTGTTTTCCGTGCGTGCTGCCAGTTGGCCCACGCCCTTCTTCGCCTCGCTCATCACCAGCACACGCTGTTCGGTTCCCACCATCGCCTGAGCAATAGCCTCCGCTTGATCCCGGATCCGAGCCTGCAGTCTCTGCAGCCACGCTTTTTTGGTGGTTTCGGAAACCTCGTCCACCAGCCCAGCCGCAGGGGTACCCGGGCGGGCGCTGTAAATGAAGCTAAATGAGGTATCGAAACCAATCTCATCTATCAGCGCCATGGTGTCTTCAAACTCCACCTCGGTTTCGCCGGGAAAGCCAACAATGAAATCGGAGGACAAACTGATGTTCGGACGCACCTGACGCAACTTGTGGATACGCTCTCGATATTCTTCCGCCGTATGGCCACGCTTCATGGCTTCCAAGATCCGATCAGAGCCCGACTGCACGGGCAGATGAAGATGATCCACCAAGGCTGGAATATCCGCGTAGGCTTGAATCAGGTTGTCGGAGAAATCCATAGGATGCGATGTGGTGAAACGAATGCGTTCCACGCCCGGCACCTCTGCCACGTAGTAAATCAGCTCAGCCAGATCCGCGTGATCGCCATCGATATCCCCCAAATAGGAGTTAACGTTCTGGCCAAGCAAATGAATCTCCCGGACGCCTCGGGAAGCGAGGTTTTCGACCTCCTGCATCACCGACGCTACCGAACGGCTGACTTCTTCACCGCGCGTGTAGGGCACCACACAGAAACTGCAGTATTTACTGCATCCTTCCATAATCGATACGAAGGCAGCCGGGCCATCGACGCTGGGCTCAGGCAGCCGGTCAAACTTTTCGACTTCGGGAAACGTCACGTCTACCACGGGTAACAACTGCTGTTGCCGCTGGGTCATCATATCCGGCAACCGATGAATGGTTTGTGGTCCAAATACGATGTCGACCACCGGAGCCCGCTTCATGATGGCATCGCCGTCCTGACTTGCCACACAGCCGCCAACACCAATAACCAAGTCGGGCCGAGCATTTTTCAACTTTTGCCAGCGACCCAGCTGGTGGAACACTTTCTCCTGAGCTTTCTCGCGAATGGAGCAGGTGTCGAGCAGTAGTACGTCGGCTTCTTCTTCCGTGGCCGCCATCTCGTAGCCCTGAGTGTCTTTGAGCACATCGAACATGCGCGCCGAGTCATACTCGTTCATCTGACAGCCATGGGTTTTGACAAACAGTTTTTTCGCCATGCGACTAAAAAGCCATAAAAATGGGGGAAGAAAGTATACGCGATCCTTTACGAATACCCAGAATGAATCGTGCAAACACCGGCACCACAAGCGCCATAAAAGAGGCGGCAAACACCCTGGCTGCTTGAAATCACTGGGGTTATCCCCAACTATCTTCTCACGCAATTCGAGGTGACCCAGCACCATGGCCAGCAAAGACGAAAAGCAACACGTGTACCGCATCCTGTTTCAGAATAACGGTCAAGTTTACGAGGTCTATGCACGCAACATATATCAGAGCGAACTGTATGGTTTTGTGGAAATCGAAGACTACACCTTCGGCACCAAGTCCCAGCTTGTGATCGATCCCAGTGAAGAAAAGTTGCGCAATGAATTTGAAGGCGTGCAGCGTTCATTCATCCCCATGCACGCAGTGGTCCGCATCGATGAGGTAGAAAAAGAGGGTGTCGCGAAAATTACGTCCACCGACGGCAGCACCGTGACCGCATTCCCGATGCCTTTGCCTACGGACCGTTAAAACAGTTCCGGCTCAGTAGTCTTCCAACAAGGGAAAGGCACTGAGCACGCTGGGCTCCGCCAATGGCTGCGCTCTTTCCAATAGAGTGGGGTTCAGCGCGGCCAGATCCGGCGCACCCAGCAGCGCCATACTGATACGAATTTCCTGTTCGAGGATTTTCAAGCCTCGCATCAAGCCCGCACTACCTCCGGCAGCCATGGCCAGACCCTCGAACCGTCCCATACCGACAAAATCCGCTCCCAAACAAAGACCCTTGACCACGTCGGCGCCGCGCATAAAACCACCGTCGACCACAACCGGTACACGGCCTGCCACCGCGGCCGCGACCTCGGGCAATGCGTCTATACAGGCCTTGGTATGGTCGAGCTGACGACCGCCATGATTCGATATGTACACCACATCTACCCCGGCCTCGACACAGCGACTGGCATCGTCACCATGCATCACGCCCTTCACCACCAGTGGTATGTCATGTTTTTCCTTGATGTGGGCAACGGTATCCCAGGTCATGCTGGCTTGGTGCGAAAAATCTCCACCTGCGGTCGCCGAACGGCCTGACATCGGCACATAGCCCTTCATCACATCACGCTCCCGACGGGAATAGACTTGGGTATCTGCGGTCAAGCAAAAGCCCGTGTAGCCGGCAGCCAAGGCACGGGAAATATGATCGTCCATCCATGCTTCATCGCCCACCAAGTAGAGCTGGTAAATTCGATCGCCGGGGACATCGCGAGCAACGGTTTCGTAGTCTGGTGCACAAGCGGAACTGAGGATTTGCAGAATGCCAAAATCTTGGGCGGCTTTCGCCACACTGGTGCCTCCTCCGGCCTCAAATGCTTGCACAGAACCAATGGGCGGCAAAATAACCGGAATACGCATAGCACTGCCCAGCAGTGCAGACTCGACATTGACCTTACTGACATCGTTAAGAATCCGCGGTTTAAAGACCCAAGATTCCAGTGCCGCCCGATTTCGCCGCAGACTTGCTTCGGTATCGGCAGCACCGACCAAATAATCCCAGTCACCGCGATCCAAATGCTTCCGCGCCAGCTGCACCATTTCGGTCAGGCTGCGAAATTCTTCCGTTTTTTTCTCAGACATCCACGCTTCTCCCTCAATGACCCCAAAGTTAGCTGCCTCGAAGTCATCGGACAAGGTAAACTCACTGGCTGTTGAACCTTGAGGATAGCGTGATGTCAGGAGTCGTAATTATCGGAGCAGGCCATGCGGCCGGTCAGGCGGCAGCCAGTCTGCGGCAAGCCAAGTATGAAGGTGATATCACCATCATCGGTGAGGAAGCGCATATCCCCTATCAGCGTCCGCCGCTGTCTAAGGCGTATCTGAAGGGTGAACAAAGTGCCGACAAAGTGTATCTGCGCGCTGAATCGTTTTATGCCGACCGCAACATCACGATGAAACTGAGCATCACGGCAACCGCCATTGATACCGTGGCAAAAACCGTAGCGTTAAATACCGACGAAGCCCTGTCTTACGACCATCTGCTGATCAGCACGGGATCGAGGCCCCGCAAATTGTCGATCAAGGGTTCGGGTTTACCAGGCATTCACTACCTTCGCACCATGGACGACGTGGATGGCCTGCGCGAAGGCATGCGCCCAGATGCCAACTTGGTCATTGTCGGCGGT
>JAACDS010000014.1 GCA_009936895.1 Pseudomonadota bacterium | reverse complement strand
GTGATACCCTCGAGTTTCATCGCAGGGTCCCGATTAGCAGGTCACGCCGTCTGTACTCAGCCCACTGAGTTCCGCTTCTGACAGACCCAGTAACTCTCCCAGTATCTCACCGTTGTGTTGGCCAATTTGTGCGCCCGGCCAGTCTGTGCGACCCGGGGTTTCACTGAGCTTGGGAAGAATGGCCGGTATCTTGAGTGGCTTGCCGTCGATTTCCACGGTCTCGAACATCCCGCGAGCGATGTAGTGAGGGTCGGTCATCATGTCCTCTACGCTATAAATCGGCCCCACCGGCACTCTCGCCGACTCCAGCTTTGCAATGATCTCACCGGAGGTATGCGCGGTGCACCAGACTGCTAGCGCTTCATCGATTTTTTGTTCATGAATCACCCGGCCTTGGTTGTGCTCCAGTTCCGGGTCGTTCGCCATGTCTTCTCGCCCCGCTTCTGTCATCAGGCGTTTAAAAATGGAGTCACCATTGCCTCCAATGACAACGTGTTTCCCGTCTGAGCAGAGGTAGGTATTGGTCGGGACAATCCCTGTGATCGTGGTGCCAGAGGGTTCGCGTACCACGCCCGCGCCATCGAACTCGGGTACGATACCCTCCAACAGGTTGAAGATAGATTCATACAGCGCCACATCAACTACCTGTCCCTTACCACTTTTTGTTCGCTCAATAATGGCAAACGCCACGCCCAGTGCGGCATGGATCGCAGCGACCGTGTCACCCAAAGAGATATTGGGGCGAACTGGGGCCTTGCCCGGCTCGCCGTTAATGTAGCGGAAGCCGCCGTAACCCTCGGTGACCGAGGCATAGCCTGGCTTTTCTGAAAAAGGCCCGCTTTGCCCATAGCCCGAAATCCGCGCGTAGATGATGCCCGGATTCTTTTCCTTAACCTGTTCGGGACCCAAACCCCAACTTTCCATGGCGCCCGGCCGGAAATTTTCGATGACGACGTCGGCTTTGGTCAGTAGATCAAATGCTATTTCGCGACCGCGCTCGGATTTCAGATCCAGAGTGACACTTTTCTTATTCCGCGCCAATGAGTGATACCACAGTGACATGCCATCCCGAACCTCTCGCCATTGTCTGATGGGGTCGCCCGTTGGCGGTTCAACTTTGATCACTTCTGCGCCGAAGTACCCCAGAATGGTGCCCGCAAACGGGCCAGCGAGTAGTTGACCTAATTCAACGACTCTGAGGCCTTCTAGAGGTCGTGATCCAGACATGAATTGCTCCCTGTGGTGTGGCGGCGGGTGGTGGGAAAATACTACGGACATTTCATCACAAAAGGAATGAAGATATGGTTCCTGTTCAGATTTGATCGGCCAAAAGATCAAGGCCAATAGGGAGGTAGGCATATGGTGCTTTGGAAGGACGCTGCGCGTGGCGTGGTGTTGGGTGTTGTTACTGTGTTTTCGGGTTGGTCGGGTACGGTTATGGCTGAGGCTGATTGGGTATTGCGCGGTGGCCCGGTCTACTCCATGGACAACTCGGCACAACACTATTCAGCGATTGCGCTCACAGGTAACCGCATTGTTTGGTTGGGAGAAGCAGGGGCAGCTACTGCGCACGTGGGTCCTCAAACACGGGTGATCGAGCTTGATGGCCGGAGCGTTTTGCCCGGATTTATCGACACCCACATCCATAGCATGGATACGCTGCCGCTCGTGAATGGCGTTACATTGAGTCCGTATCAGAGTGCTGAAGAGGTGCTAGCGACTATCGCCGAGCATGCTCTCACACACCCCTATCAAAATCCTGTGATTGGTATCGGGTTTCTTGCGCCCGCCTTTGGTGTGAACGGACCGACGGCCGCGGAACTAGACGCGGTGATACCCGATCGCCCTGCTTTAATCATCGACGAGGGCGGGCACACCGGATGGGCCAATACACTGGCGCTGAAAGCGGCGGGTATCTCGCAAGAAACGCCTGACCCGGTTCCCGGCGCCCACTTCTTTCAGCGTGACGAGTCGGGCAACCCTACCGGGTGGTTAGTCGAGGGAGCGGCGATTGACCCGGTCAGCGAGGCACTTGGCTTGGTGAGTGAGGAGGCATTAGCGCTGGCTGCCCCGGGTTTTTTTGAGGAGATGTCGGCGGTGGGCCTTACCGCCGCCTTCGACGCAGGCATGATCGACACGGGCGAAAAAGGTCGAGCGTTGGCGCTGCACATGGCTGAAGCAGGAGCGTTTCCGCTACGCATGGTGGCTTCACTCTATGTGAACCAGCCCGAGCAACTTACTGAAGCGTTAGCTGTACTCGCCGAGCTCAACGAACGCTATCAGCATCCCTTGTTTACGGTTTCAACGCTCAAGCTATCCCTCGATGGCACAGTTGAGGCTAAGACGGCGGTGATGCTGGAGCCTTACACTGTGCCGGAAGGTCATGAACCCGCGCCGCTGTTGCCGAACCCTGCTATGTTCGACGCGGTGGCGGCCGCCCACCAAGCGAACATCGATCTACATCTTCACGCAATTGGCGACGGGGCAGTGCGTGCTGCGCTTGATGCGGTGGAGCGAGCAAAGGCGATGCACCCAGATAGCGACAGCCGATCCACAATTTGTCACATCGAAATTGTGAGTGCGCAGGATGTTGCGCGGTTCGCGTTGCTTGGCGTGGTGGCTCAAACGACGCCCACTTGGTTGGAATACGATGATCTTGCACTCAACCGTTTAGGTGAGGAACGTTTCAACCAGATGTATCCACTGGCTTCGATTCTTCGCCACGGAGGAAGGGTGACGCTGGGCAGTGATTACCCGGTCAGTTGGATTGGCAAAGATGCCTTGAATCCCATGTTCAATATTGAAATGGCGGTGACGCG
>JAACDS010000147.1 GCA_009936895.1 Pseudomonadota bacterium | reverse complement strand
CCCATTGAAAACCATCTGTTCGAAATCTCTCTGGACGGTTCAGGCTATCGGCAGCTAACTGTAGGGGCCGGTGTTCATGACATCGTCATGCATGGCGATCAATCGATGTTCATCGACCGTTACACCGATGAAACCCTGCCGATGAGAATTACGGTTGAAGAACTGGACCCGACGAGTTCTCAAACCGTATACGAAGAAACCATTGGAGACACGCACCGCTACGCGGCCTATGCGAAACACCACGTAACGCCGACCTTCGGCAGCATCGAAGCAGCAGGTCATACACTGCATTACCGACTGACTCCGCCGGCCCAAATAAGTGGCCAACATCCAACCATCGTGTATGTCTACGGCGGGCCCGGAGCACAAAAAGTCCGTCGTGACTGGGGCTCTGTGCTGGTGCAACTGTTTGCCCAACGTGGTTACGGTGTACTGGAGCTGGATAATCGAGGATCGACTAATCGTGGCAGCGCCTTTGAGGCGGGTCTGTACAAACGCATGGGCAGTATCGAAGTCGACGATCAGGTGTTGGGCACTCAGATACTGCATAGTGCATCCTGGGCAGACCCCGACCGGATCGGCGTCTTCGGTCACAGTTACGGCGGCTACATGACCCTGATGTGTTTGGCCAAAGCCGGGCACTGCTTTAAGGCAGGTGTGGCCGTGGCTCCTGTGGCAGATTGGCGACTCTACGATTCCCACTACACCGAACGATTCATGGGTTTACCGGCCGACAATGAGGAAGCCTACGAAGAAAGCAGCGTGATTCCCCATTTGGTCAATCTTGAGCGGCCCTTGCTGCTGATGCACGGCATGGCAGATGACAATGTGCTGTTCACCCACAGCACCATGCTGATGTCCGAGCTGCAAACGTTAGGTAAATCCTTTGAACTGATGACCTATCCTGGCGCCAAGCATTCGATGCAAGAAGTCCATGTGTCGATCCATCGCTTTAACACGCTCCTCGACTTCTTTGACCGCGAACTGTAACGCTGAAACAACCCTTGGGAATGTTTACACACCACAACCAAACAGGCGTACGAAATTGTCAGCGGTTTCCTGACGAAGTTTTTCGACTGGCGTTTGGCGCAATTCCGCGAGAAATTCAGCCGTATGGGCTACATAGGCTGGCTCATTGGTTTTGCCTCGCTTGGGCATAGGCGCGAGCCAAGGCGAATCGGTTTCGATCAGCAGCCTGTCCGCTGGCACCTTGGCTGCCACATCACGGACATTTGCCGCATTCTTAAACGTGACGATGCCCGAAATGGACACATAAAACCCTTGGTCTAGCGCTTGCTTCGCCATTGACCAAGACTCGGTAAAGCAGTGCAGTACCCCTTTGACCCCAGCGTGCGCCTGCAGTAAGTCCAAGGTATCTTTCTCCGCCTGTCGGGTATGCACGACAACGGGCATATCGTGGCGAATCCCCAGATCAAGCTGCAACGCGAAGGCTTCACGCTGCCGGGCCTGAGCGCTGGCGTCGTCGGCATGCAGGTAATCGAGCCCGGTCTCCCCTACCGCAACCACGCGCTCGTGGGCAAGCTCTGCCTCGATCCATTCAAGATTGCCGTCCGCCGCGTCGGGGTGAACGCCGGCAGTAGCCCAGATATCGGCATGCCGGGTGGCCAGTGATTTCACGGCTGGGAAACCGGCCTCATCGACGCTAATGCACAGGCAGGTGGTTACACCAGCTTCTCTGGCTCGATCAATCGCCTCTTCTGGATCGTCCAGATAATTCAGATGGCAATGAGAGTCGATCAACATGGTAATACTCCGCAGGGTGAAAACGAGGCTCTATCGATTCTTTTGACGCCAGCGCTGTTGGTGCGCCGTCAGCTGCTGCCACAAATAGAACAGACGCTCCAAGGCCAAGCGAACATTGGTAGAGTTTGATGTTTCGATCATGCGTCGGGTTTCATTCAACTCCTCGGCAAAGGCCAGAGACGCTCGATTGGCTTGGTCTTGTTGCCGCTGAATCAGCAGACGATACCAGTCCCCCAAGATCCGACTGGGGCCCATATCAATGAATTGATCGACATGCGGCCCAAACTGCTGGGCTTGCGCAATCTCACTGAGCAGGGTGTCCAGATCCAGCCCGGCAAACTGTTCGAGCATGGTGATGGGCGCATAGCCCGCTTGAGCAAAACGTTGCTCAGAAAAAGCGACACCTTGGGCTTGCAGCCAATCTTGAGCTTGTTGGGTATCCGCGGACACCTGAAGGTACTGGCAACGACTGCGAATGGTTGGCAGCAGCCGGCTCCAGTACGGAGTGCATAGCAGAATGTGAGTATTTCGAGGCGGTTCCTCTAACGTTTTTAGGAGCGTGTTCGCCGCATTGACGTTAAGCAGATGGGCATCGAAAACCGCCGCCACCTTACGCTTAGCCATTTGTGGTGTTTGTACCGCAAACGCATTCAGCGCCCGCACCTGATCAATCTTGATCATGGCTCCGTCCGGCGCGATCCAACGAAAATCCGGGTGCGCAATCTCTTCAGGTTCTTTGTCTGAATCGATGCCGAGTAACTGCATCGATGCTCTGGCCAGGAGCGAATCCCCGCCCCAACCTTCCGGACAAGAGATACCGATGGCCGCAGGCAAACGGTCACGTGCCTGCCGCTCCGAAAGATCCGCGAGCAGCGGGTTATGCCATGGGTACTGATCAACCACGGCGCGCGCGCCGAATAAACTCACTGGTCTTCAGACGAACTTCAGCCTGTACCTCTTGCAGGGGATTCCCAGCGTCGATGATTTCAAAGCGTTCGTGCTCGCTGGCCCGATCCAAATACCCTTGACGCACGCGAACGAAGAAATCTCGTCGCTCCACTTCCATCCGGTCTTTTTCCCGCGCGGCAATACGCTGTTCGGCAACATCAGGAGCGACATCCAAATACAGCGTGATATCCGGCTGCAGTTCGCCCTGAATCCAGGATTCCAATGCCGCCAGTTTCTCAAGATCAAGGCGACGGCCGTAGCCCTGATAGGCAAAAGTCGCATCGGTGAAACGATCGCAGACGACCCACCGGCCTGCAGCCAACGCAGGACGAATTACGTGACTGAGATGCTGGGCGCGCGCCGCAAACACCAGCAGCAGCTCGGTGATGCCATCGACGCTCTCATCCCACTTGTGCAGCATGGCATCACGTAGCGCTTCGGCCATGGGCGTACCGCCGGGTTCTCGAGTGCGAACGAAGTCGATACCGGCCTCCGTCAACGTCTCGCAGACGGTATCCACATTGGTGGATTTGCCGGCGCCCTCAGAGCCTTCCAATGTTATAAATCGTCCGCTCATGAATCACCCTTGGAGAGTTGATACCGCCTCACGGCAGCGTTGTGTTCTTTGAGAGTACGCGAAAATTGGCTGGACCCATCACCTCGCGCAACAAAGTACAAATAATCCCCTTCCGCTGGATGCAGCGCGGCTTCAATAGAGGCCAATGATGGCAGCGCGATGGGTGTTGGCGGCAAACCGCGGTAGCGATAGGTATTGAAGGGTGAATCAACCCTGAGATCCCGTCGCCTGATGTCACCGTCAAACCGTTCACCGAGCGCGTAGATGACCGTAGGGTCTGTTTGCAGTTTCATGTTCTTTTTCAGCCGCAGGTGAAACACTTGACTGATCTGGGCGCGGTCTGCCAGACCATCGCTTTCTTTTTCGATAATCGACGCCAGCACCAAGGCTTCCTCGGGGCTGTCGAGGCCAAGATTTGGTCCACGATTCTGCCAAGCGTTCATCAGGTGTCCAATCATGGCATCGTGGGCACGCTGCAGCACACTGAGGTCTGAGGCACCTTGCGGCACGAAATAGGTTTCAGGGAAAATGCGCCTTCAACGAAAGGCAGCTGCAAATCCAGCTCGTCGGCCAAACCCGCAAGACCTGCGGATTGGTGACTCAGCGCAGCTTCGTTGGCCAGTAGTGCCATCACGGTTCGCATGTTTAGGCCCTCGGGAAGGCGAATCGAGTGTTGCTCCACCTTGCCGCTGGATAAAAACGCCAGCAGTTCCGCTGCCGAAAGATTTGCCGGAAGCTGATAGTTTCCTGCCTGCAGACCTCGATCCAGATCGTGCAGACGCGCGTAGAGGCTGAATAACAGGCGGTTTTCAATCACGCCGCGCCGTTCCAACTCGCTGGCGATTTCGTTCAATGACGCACCTTGAGGCACCTCGAATGCTGACGCAGGATAACTGCCCCCGCGCTGGGGCCAGTGCGCCAACACGTAATAGGCTGACCCAGCGAGTGCGACGACCAGCGCTCCGATCGCAGCGAGGCGCAGGGAGACGAACTTCCTACCGGTGGCGTGAGTGCTGGGCTGCGCCATAATCGAGGGTGAGCCCCCCCTAAATCTTACCGAATACTAAGGTTCCATTGGTGCCACCAAACCCGAAAGAATTGCTTGCAGCAGCGGTGATGTCTGCGTCTCGGGCCTCATTCGGCACGTAATCCAGATCACATCCTTCACCAGGATTGTCGAGATTGATGGTTGGCGCAATGACCTGTTCCTGCAGCGCCTTGAGGGTGAAAATGGCTTCTACGGCGCCGGCGGCTCCCAGCAAATGGCCAATCATCGACTTCGTGGAACTCACCATGAGCTTGGTGTCTTCGCCAAAAATGGTCTTCACGCCCTTGGTTTCTGCTACGTCGCCTAGCGGGGTCGATGTGCCGTGAGCATTGAGATAGCCCACCTCTTCCGGGTTCAAACCCGCATCGTTTAACGCATTGCGCATGGCAGCAGCACCGCCCTCGCCGGTTTCTGCGGGACCGGTGATATGGAAAGCATCGGCACTCATGCCGAAGCCCAACACCTCACCGTAAATCTGCGCCCCACGCGCCTTCGCGCGCTCGTACTCTTCCAGCACTAGCACACCGGCGCCTTCACCCAAAACAAAACCGTCTCGATCCTGATCCCAAGGTCGGCTGGCTTTTTCAGGTTCGTCGTTACGCGCGGACAACGCTCGCATCGAAGCAAATCCGGCGACGGTAATCGGTGATGTTGCGGCCTCTGAGCCACCTACCACCATCACATCGGCATCGCCGTATTGGATCATTCGTGCGCCAAAACCGATATTGTGGGTACCGGTGGTGCAGGCAGTCACCACGGCAACGTTCGGGCCTTTAAAACCGTACTCGATTGACACATTGCCGGAAATCATGTTAATCACGACGCCAGGGACAAAGAACGGAGATACTCGTCTAGGCCCACTTTTCTCCAGTGTGCTGTGGGTACTTTCGATGGTATTGATGCCGCCAATACCCGAACCAATGGCGACACCGATACGATCGGCATCGCTTGGATGCGACTCTAGGCCAGCGTCTTGGATAGCTTGCGAGGCAGCTGCGATACCCAGTTGAATGAACTCATCGATTCGTCGAGCTTCCTTGGGATTCATGTAAGGCGAAATATCAAAATCGCGCACGCTACCGGAGATTTTCACCCCAAAATCGGTAGTATCGAAGGATTCGTTTAGCTTGATTCCGCTTTCACCGGCGACGGCCGCTTTCCAGGATGCCTCAACGGTGTGGCCAATCGGGCTGATCATCCCCATGCCAGTGACGACTACTCTTCTTTGGGTCATATTCAATCATCCAGATTGTAGTTTATTCAGGTTCGTGCGCGCGGCATTGTAGAAGCATGAAATCTGATGTCGTAAGTTGCAATATATAGAGGAACAAAAAAAGGGGCCCTATCGCCCCTTTTTCGTCAAAACTTTTCAGTCTAACCATCATTCTTCAAGTTTTGCGGGGCGTCGGCCTCCCCACCAGCTGCCTATTGATGGGCAAGAATGTAGTCTATCGCCTCTTTTACCGTGGTGATCTTCTCAGCTTCTTCGTCTGGAATTTCAGTTTCAAACTCCTCTTCCAGAGCCATCACCAATTCGACGGTATCCAGCGAATCGGCACCTAGATCTTCGACAAAGGATGCGTCGCTTTGAACTTCATCTTCTTTGACACCTAGCTGCTCACAGATCAGCTTTCTAACTCGTTCTTCAATATTACTCATGCGGCTGTTTACTCCCTCAGTAGTGTTGGGCGCGAAGCGAACGGCATTCTATAGAGGCCCAATAGCCAATTCAAGCGAACTATCCCTTGTAACCTTATGCATTTTTCAGGGCCGACATTAGCCACTATCCCGTTGATTTTAAGCCGTTTATCTTCAAAGGATTCTCGGTTAGCCGAATAATAAGCCCCCATTGACTTGCACGGTCTGACCTGTGATGTAGCCCGCAGACTGGGAACACAGGAAACTCACCGTCCCAGCAATCTCGTCCGCTTCGCCCATACGACCTAGAGGAATACGCTCCAGCATGATCTTGGTTTGATCTTCCGTGAGCGCCTCCGTCATATCCGTCGCGATGAAACCTGGTGCCACCGCGTTTACCGTCACGCCTCTGGAGGCTACTTCCATGGCCAGGGAACGCGTAAAGCCCTCAAGGCCGGCCTTACTGGCAACGTAGTTGCCCTGACCCGGATTGCCCAACCGACCAACCACAGAACCGACATTTATGATTCTGCCCCAGCGTGCCTTCAACATGCCTCGAAGCACAGGCTTAGTGACACGAAACGCACCAGACAAATTGGTATCGATGACGTCAGACCATTCGGCCTCGGACATGCGCATCAACAGGTTGTCTTTTGTAATGCCTGCGTTATTGACCAGAACCAGCGGAGCAGAAGCAATTTCACCCACTCGCGACATCACTTGAGCGACGGACTCTGCATCACTGATGTCGAGCGTCAAACCCGCGCCTTGATCGCCCAAGCGCTGGGCGATGGATTCAGCCCCCGCATCTGACGTCGCGGTTCCCACGACGAAAACCCCATCAGCGGTCAACTTCGCCGCAATGGCTGCACCAATTCCCCGACTGGCCCCCGTTACCAACGCTGTCTTTTGATCCGACATCTGAACCCCTATTCCTTGCTGCTCTGTGTATTGAGAATTATCTGTCCACGCCGGTTGTTGAAACGGCGTCTCTTCGTGGTTTACAGCGCCTGCGCCGCCTCGATACCAGCGGCGGTGGAAAGCCCGACGGTGGGCGTCCCGCGAGAAATCCGCTTGACCAAGCCAGCCAGCACGCTGCCAGGACCGCATTCAACGAACTGACCAACCCCCACATCCAGCAGTGCGCCGACGCAGGTTGTCCAGCGGACTGGAGAATACAGCTGCTCCACCAATAACTGGCGCATTTCGTCAACAGATCCAGCCACTTGGCCATGGACGTTCTGATAAACCGAGATCTCGGGCAATGTCAGTTCGATGGCCGATAACGCCTCGGAAAAATCATCCGCAGCGCGATCCATTAAACGCGAATGAAAGGGCCCGCTCACATCCAAAGGCACGGCGCGCTTTGCACCGGCCGCCTTGCACGCTTCAATTGCTGCATGCACCGCATCGGTTTCGCCTGCAATGACCACTTGACCCGGCGCATTATAATTTGCCGCGCTAACCTCGCCGGCTACTTGTTCGCAGCATCGAGCAATGGTCTCGTCGTCCAAACCAAGCACAGCAGCCATCGTCCCCTGACCTTTGGGTACTGCCGCCTGCATCAACTCACCACGCTTGCGCACCAATGCAACGCCATCGGTAAAGCTCATGGCGCCGGCGCAGACCAAGGCCGAGTACTCGCCTAGGCTGTGACCCGCCATCATGGCCACTTTTTCTTTGGCACCCGGCCACAAATCCCATAGCGCAACGCTGGCGGTTAATAATGCCGGCTGAGTATTTTCCGTTTGGCCTAAAACCTCACTGGGGCCTTGTTCGGTCATGGCCCAGAGATCGAAGCCCACAACCTGGGATGCCTCGGCAAAGCGCAACTTAATCGATGCGTGATTCGCGGCTAGCTCGCTTAACATGCCAACTGATTGTGCTCCTTGACCGGGAAAAATTGCGGCTATTCTTTCTGCAGTACTCATGTCTTCCTCATTCCTTCGTTGTGGACGCTAATCCGTGACTCTACGTTGTTTCTCAGT
>JAACDS010000146.1 GCA_009936895.1 Pseudomonadota bacterium | reverse complement strand
TTGTTCATTTACGACCACCTTGGCGGGCGCAAACTTTTACCCAAGGCCGAACGAATCGATCTTCGACAGGATCGAGCTGGTGCCATTCTTCACGAGACATTCGATACCGCGTTCGAATACTCGGACTGCTGGGTGGAGGATTCCCGCCTGGTTATTTTGAACTTGCGCGATGCCTGGATGAATGGTGCGACAATCATGCCACGCACCCAGCTGATCAGTGCCGTCTTTGACGGTCGACGCTGGCAGCTGGTCCTTGAGGATCAAATCCGCGGCGAGCGTCGGTCGGTTACCGCCGCACAACTGGTTAACGCTGCGGGGCCTTGGGTAGACGAGGTGCTGCGCCAAGCCTTAGGACGCAATGACACCAACAACATCCGCTTGGTGGGTGGCAGCCATATCGTCATCAAACGGTGTCTTCCCGACGACCGCTCTTACATGTTTCAAAACGCCGACGGTCGCGTGATTTTTGCCATTCCGTACGAGACCGATTACCTGATGATCGGGACCACGGATAACGACGATGTCTCCCTAGAGGAGGCGCCTCAGATTACCAATGCAGAGATCGAATATCTGTGCAGAGTCGCTTCGGACTACCTGCGCGACCCGGTCACCCCACAGGACGTGGTCTGGCACTTCTCCGGCGTACGACCGCTGTTTGACGACGGTGCAGACGAGGCTACCGAGGCAACTCGGGACTATGTGATCACGCAAGACCACCCGACAGACGGGAAATTGATCAACATCTTTGGCGGCAAAATCACGACCTACCGAAAACTGGCCGAAGAGGTTTTAACCTTGGTGGATAAAGCAGCGAAGACGAAAACGGAAAAATGGACCGCCCATGCGGCTCTACCCGGCGGCGATTTCCCGGCGACGCACTTTGACCAACTCGTCGCCAAAGCCGCCGCCGACTTCCCCTTTGTCGAGCCGGGACTAATCAAGCGCCTCGCTCGTCTGTACGGAACCCACCTCTGGCTTTTGCTGGCGCAATGCGAACACGCCGGCGATCTCGGCCAACACTTTGGCGCGAGCCTGTATCAGGTGGAAGTGGATTTTCTTGTTCGCGAAGAGTGGGCCCAACGGGCCGAGGACATCGTTTTCCGAAGAACTAAGCTGGGCCTGCGCATGCAGCCTGAAGAAATCGACGCTCTGCAGGCATACCTAGATCAGGCGACGGTAGTTCAAAGCATTCCCGGTTTTGCCACAGACCTCTACAGCGCCCAAGTGTCGTAGGCAGTAAGCCAGCTGCTGAGCCAGCGCCTTAGGCTGACCCATGCTTGCGGCCAGATGCGCCGTGGTGAATTCATCCGGTAACTCGTCTCCGACGAAGGCCCAAAGCTCCTGTGCCGACTGCACGCGATACCGTTCTAACACGTTCAACAAATGACGCTCTTTGCGCCGCCAACCACCGCGACCGCGACGAGCCTTAGGGTCAAAGGTCTGCACTTCTTCTTCTTCGGTTAGGACAACCTCGACAGCGAAATTTGGGTGTTTGAGCATGTCCGGCAGATAGACCAGTTCGCGCAGGATGTGCACGATGGCGCCACGCTTGGGCGAACGACGACGCGTAAACTCACCGGTTTCAGTATCTTGCACCCTGACCAAATGCTTGGATTGAGGGATAGGATGAACCAGTACTACCGGACTCAGATCTGCTAGCGCCAACATCTTGCGACCCAAACCGCTGAAGCTGGAGGTTTGAACTTCGTAAATCACTCCGTCTCGAACCACATCGGCAACGAAGCCGCCAAACGGAACTTCTGCAAGACCGGTCTTACCCAGATAGTCTTCTTTCAGCGCGGCGTGCAGTGCGCCTTCGTTCAACATGCCAATCTTTGCCATTGGGCCAGATTACCGGCAGAGGGCCTGCCGACGCTAGAATAAAGACGCGGAGATACACAGGAAACGCATTGATGAGCACCGAGGAGTATTGGCGCATTACAGTAGACACGCCGGTGGGGCAGGAAAGCGGCTCGCTGGCGCTGAGCCTGGACGACACCGTTTGCAGGGGCCGCCTGTTCAGCGAAGCCGGCGAACTGACGCTGCAAAATGGGACCGTGCAGAAGGACGAAATTCGCTGGCAACTGCAGCTGTCCCGCCCCATTCCGATGACCATCGAATGCCTAGCGCAAATCACTGGCGACACAATCCAAGGCACCGCAACGGTTGCAGCATTCGGCGACATCACTTTTACTGGGACGAGAGGAGACGGCTCGAGCATCTGAACAGAAGGCTGAGTCAAGAAACAGCGTTAAGGGGAGAAATATGAGCTGGGAAGAAGAACTCAACGAAATGAACCATCGAGCCAACCTTGCGGAGGCCATGGGCGGACCCGATAAAGTCGCGCGGCAACACGAGTTCAACAAAATGACCATTCGAGAGCGGATCGGTCACATCGCCGACCCTGACTCTTTCCACGAGCTAGGCAAACTCGCCGGCGTGGGCGAATACGATGAGGAAGGCAACCTCACCCATTTAACACCCTCCAACTTTGTCTTTGGCACCGCAGACATCGACGATCGGCCAGTCATTTTATCCGGCGATGACTTCACCGTACGAGGCGGTTCAGCGGATGCTTCCATTGCTGGCAAACGCGTACAAGCCGAGGGTCTGGCCGCAGAGCTGCGACTGCCGCATATCCGCTTAGTCGACGGTATGGGCGGCGGCGGCTCGGTGAAAACCATCGAAACCGCCGGACGAACCTACATACCCGAACTGCGAGGCTGGGAAACCATCGTGTCACATCTGAGCATCGCGCCCTCCGTCTCCTTGGCGCTGGGATCTGTTGCGGGCATTGGTGCCGCCCGGGTCGCTACTTCGCACTATTCGGTCATTGTAAAAAACAGTGCGCAGATGATGATCGCTGGACCGGCGCTAGTGGACTGGGCAAGTTTGGGCGATGTCAGCAAGGAAGAATTGGGTTCCTATAAAATTCATACTCGCAACGGGGCCATTGATGACGAAGCCGACAGCGAACAACAGGCATTCGAAATGGCCCGCCGTTTCCTGTCCTATCTGCCAAGCAGTGCCGATGAACTGCCCCCCATTGAGACCTGCGATGACGACCCGGAACGAGAAGACGAGGCACTTTTGTCCATCGTGCCTAAGGATCCAAGGCAGGTGTACAAAATGCACAGCGTTCTCGAATCCGTCTGCGATGAGGGTTCGTTTTTCGAAATAGGAAAAAAATGGGGGCGCTCGATCATCACCGGCTTGGCGCGCCTCGACGGCATTCCCGTAGCCATTTTTGCGGAAAATCCAAGAGTCTATGGCGGCGCTTGGACAGCGGATGCTGCAAACAAACTGATTCGGCTGATGGATCTCGCCTCAACATTTCACCTACCGGTGATTCATTTGGAAGACTGCCCGGGATTTTTGATTGGCAAGCAGTCAGAAGAAGAAGGCACCATTCGCGCCGGCGCATCCGCACTGGCGGCCATGGGTCAGCTCACCACACCCTTTTGTTGTGTCGTCGTGCGCAAGGCCTTTGGCGTCGCAGGGGGCGCAAACCACAAACCCGGCAGCCATCACTTCCGCGCCGCGTGGCCGTCCGGCGATTGGGGGTCGCTGCCCATCGAAGGTGGCATCGAAGTTGCCTACAAGGCTGAAATCGCTGAAGCCAAGGATCCGGACGCCCACTTGGCCAGAATCAAAGAACGGCTGAATCGCCTGCGCTCACCGTTTCGCAGCGCCGAGTACTTCGAAATCGAAGAAATTATCGACCCGCGAAAAACTCGCGGTTATTTGTGCCGATGGGCGAAATTGGCTCGCAAAGCCTTGCGAACCGACCCGCCCAACTTCGGCTACCGCCCATAGCGGGAGCAAGAGCCACCACCTTTCATCATCAGGAGTTAGCATGAGCGAGGGATTTCGACAGCATTCCTACCAACCGCCGGAAGGCGCAACCGAAATCATTTTGGTGCGTCACGGCGAGTCCAGAGCCGCCAGTAAGGAGAATCCGTTTCCCTTAGTCGATGGCCACGGCGACCCAGAGCTGCACCCAAACGGCGAGCAGCAGGCCATCGCAGTAGGCGAACGTCTCAAGCACGAGAACATAGACGCCATCTACGTCACATCGCTGCAGCGAACGGTTCAAACCGC
>JAACDS010000145.1 GCA_009936895.1 Pseudomonadota bacterium | reverse complement strand
CCAGAAGGCGATGGTCCTTTTGGTACCTTGGTTTACTTTCACGGCGGTGGTTGGGTCATTGGCGACACCGATACCTCCGACGCAGTTTGTCGAGAACTGGCGACGTTGGCGAATATCGTGGTGGTTTCTGTTGACTATCGCATGGCGCCCGAACACGTCTTCCCGGCCGCAGTTGACGATTGCTATGCCGTGGTGGAGTGGGTATCCGGCAACCAAGACGCTGTTGCCGGTAACGGAAACATTGGTGTTGCCGGAGAAAGCGCCGGCGGAAATCTCGCTGCGGTCATGGCACTGATGGCCAGAGATCAAGCAGGGCCCAGCATCGCTTTCCAAGGCTTGCTGTATCCTGTCACCGATTGCTCAATGTCCCAGCAATCCTATGCTGATAATGGTGCTGGCTTCATTTTGGCAACCCCGGTGATGCAATGGTTTTGGGATACCTACTGCCCCAATGAGGCAGACCGCACGGATCCCAGGGCGACGCCCATACACGCCCAAAACCTCGCGAATCTGCCAGCTGCCTTGGTCATTACCGCAGAGTTTGATCCGCTGCGTGACGAAGGTGAGGCCTACGGTGAGGCGCTAAACGCTGCCGGGTCCCCGGCGGAGGTCATGCGCTGTGACGGATTGGTTCACGACTTTTTCAGCACCGCTGCGGTCTTTGAATGCTCCCGAGGCCCGCTGTTGGCAATGGTTGAGCGGCTCAAGATTCACCTCAATTAGGAACGCCTCGTACCGCTGGACCTAGGAGGTCTTTATGCTTTTTTCTTTGATCTGCCACGACGTTGAGAACGGGTTCGAGCTGCGCAAGCAGACTCGACCCGCACATTTGGCCTTCCTTGCCGAACACAGTGTGCGGTTCGCAGGTCCCATGCTGAGTGATGACGAATCCAAACCCATTGGTTCTATCGTGGTTATCGATTGCGAGGACTTGGATCAAGCCAAGGCCATTGCCGCAGCCGACCCGTACAACGTTGCAGGACTGTTCCAGACCGTCGCCGTCCACCCCTTCAAACAAGTAATTCCGGAGGCATTGTTATGAGAACAGCAATTGTGAGTGGGGTCGGTCCGCTGGAGGGCTTGGGCGCTCAGCTCTGTCTGCGCTTCGCCAGTCTAGGCCTGCACGTCTTAGCAGCAGGTCGCACCGATAGCAAACTACAGGCGGTTGTGGACGCCATCAAAGCGGCCGGTGGCTCCGGCCAAGCGGTGGTGGCCGATGCCACCTCAGAAGCCGATACGGAACGTCTATTTAATCTGGCCGGCGACGATTTGGCATTGGCCATCTACAACACGGGTAATAACACACCGGGCAGAATCGCGGATATGAGCTCTGAATATTTCGAGAACAGCTGGCGCGTGTGCTGCTTTGGCGGCTTTTTATTCGGGCGAGCGGCCATACAGCGCTTCGGTAGCGGCGGAGGCACACTGATTTTTACCGGCGCTAGCGCATCACTGCGCGGTCGCGAGAACTTTGGCGCATTCAACTCATCAAAGGGTGCACTGCGCAACCTGGCCCAAGCCATGGCAAAAGAATACGGTCGCGACGGCGTGCATGTAGGTCATGTGGTCGTCGATGGACCGATTGGGGGCGAGAAAATCAAGAAAGGCCTACCAGAATACGCGGCCAAACTGGGCGATGAAGGCATGATTAATATCGACGGCATCGTCGATGGCTATGTGTATCTGTATCAGCAACCCAGGCAAGCTTGGAGCTTTGAACTGGACGTTCGCACGTCACTGGAGAAATGGTAGCGGCGCCGAAACCTTATTTCCGCAGACACAAAAACGGGATACCGAAGGGTATCCCGTTCATTGCAACCGGGGAATTCCCACCGATTGCTCGGTTCATCCTAGTCGACTCGCGCGGCGGCATAACCCGATAAAACCACTGCACCGTCTTGGTTTGTGGTTTCAACGTTCAGGTTGACGATACCATCGGTCACATCCACAACCGTGGCGGTAGAGTTTAGTGAGTCGCCCGGCCAAACCTGGCTGGTGAAACGCACCCCGTACTTAGTCAATCGCCCGTCTCCAACATAATTGGTGAGCATACGCCCCGTCATTCCCATCGTGAGCATGCCGTGGGCGAACACAGACGGATATCCCGCAACTTCCTTAGTGAACTTCTCATCGCTATGAACTGGGTTATAGTCACCCGAAGCTCCGGCATACATCACGATTTGTGTTCTGGATAGGTCTTCAACCAAACACTCAGTGTAGGTATCGCCCGCTTTTAGATTACTTGCTGAAAGTGCCATAACGACTCCCCTATTGATCTACTGGCCGCTCGGTGCGAACACCGACGCCGCGTGCCGTAATTGCTAATTCACCGTTTTGATCACGGTATTCGGTAATGGTTTCGCTAAATACCAGCTTACCTGAGCGCTTGCCCTCTTTTTCCCAAGTCTTCCCTGGCTTAACTTCGGCTGTGAGCACATCACCCGGACCAATATGCCGGTGGTATTCAAAGTGCTGCTCCGCGTGCAAGCCGCCACCACCGCCTCCGCCACCGGAAGATTCTTTTTTCTTGATACTGCTGGCTTCCTTACCTGAACCGAACCAGTCTTCACCGATCTTAGGCCGGAGAAAATAGGTCGGATCAAATTGCGCAGAAGACTGAGCAAACGTCGGGGGCGCAATGACACCGCCTGCTTCTGTTGTCTTTGCATAATCTGCGTCGTAATAAATCTGATTATCGTCAGCGATTGAACGAGCAAACATCATGATATGACTGCCTTCAACCGGGAACTTTTCTACCGCCATTAGATCCCTCCTATCTCTTTGATGAGCGACGAGTATGTCTGAAAAACTGGTGGTGCGACAAGACTCGCGTCTGCGGTCTTTCTGTCCTAGCGCCCCTTGAATTCTGGGGTCCGTTTTTCTAAGAAAGCATTGATGCCTTCCGCTTTGTCTTCGGTCTGCACCAAGGCCCCTTGTGCATACTTTTCGAACATCAGCGCTCCAGCGAGACTGGCCTCCATACCAAAGTGCACCATGGCTTTCATCGTACGCGGCACGAAAGGCGCAAAAGATGCCAGATGCTCGGCCATCTTTTGAATCTCACCCATCAATTGATCGCTTTCCACCAATCGCGTCACTAAACCGATTTGCAATGCGCGCTCAGCCCCAATGGGTTCGCCCATGAGCATCATTTCCATACCCCAGCCACGGCCAACCACACGCGGTAAGCGAGCTGTCGCGCCGCCCCCTGGAATGATGCCCAACTTGCCTTCCGGGGTTGCAAAGCGTGACTGAGGTGTCGCAACGCGAAGATCGCAACCCAGCGCCACTTCCAAACCACCGCCCATACAAATACCATCGATTGCGGCAATCGTTGGCTTAGGCGTGCGTTCCAATTTATCGGCAAGGCCCTGCACAATGGGCTCTAGGGCCTTTCTAAAATCTCGATCGATGACCTCGGAAAGGTCTGATCCCGCCGCGAATGCCTTGCCCCCAGCACCGGTTATGGCAATGACTCTCACCGAATCATCATAGGCCGCCTCATCTACGGCCCCATGCAGATCGTCCAACGTCGCCAGCGAGATCGCACTGTGCTTTTCGGGTCGGTTAATGGTGATTAATGCCAGTGGTCCGCGCACGGAATACAGTACGTTCTCGAAGGTACGCTCGGTACTCCCGTCTTGGGTCTGATCGCTCATAGTCCACTGTCCTGCGTGAAAAAGACCATCGTTGATGAATCGATCACGGGACGCAAGTGGAAAAATGGGAAGAAAAAAGCCGCCGGTCTGGAGAGAAAACCGGCGGCTTTAGAGGTGATCTCGTGCACTTCAAAGCGACTATTCTTTGCGCTTATCAGCCGCTTAGGCTGTAAAACGCAGCGAACCTTTCGCTCTCGAGATCCTGGAGAGAAACGCCACCCTTACGGTGACGTTGTTACTATCCACCTTCTACGTTTCAGGGGCATTTCTACGGCTGCGTTTTTTGTGACATTTTGTATCAAATGTCATTGGGAGATTTCAGAGACCGTGGCTCAACCGCCAAAAGCGCGATGCAGTTCACTTTTTATCTCGCATTAATATCGAAACGCCAACGGAACTCTGCGCCACCCAGTGCCGAGTCTGCGATGTGGATTTTCCAGCCATGTGCTGCACTCAACTGTTGCACGACAGCCAGACCCAGTCCGCTGCCACCAGTGCTGACATTGCGAGAAGCCTCCAGTCGATAGAAGGGCTGGAACACCCGTCCCCTTTCCGACTCAGGAATGCCAGGACCATCGTCGCTGACCACAACTTCGGTACCATCAAGGGAGACTTGCACACGATTCGCATACTTAATCGCATTGCCAACCAGATTGCTTAGCACGCGTGAAAAAGCGTTAGGGGCAAGATCAAGAATCACACCGTCACTTATGGAGCAAGAAAAATCGATCTCTTGGTCAAAGGTATCCAGTACCTCCCTAACATACGGTGCCAGCGCCAAGGACTGAACCTCCTCACGAGTACCCTGAGCGAAGCGAAGAGCGTCGCCGATCAGTACATCCATGGCCTCCAGGTTGCCTTCAAAACGCTGAACCAAACGTTGATCCACAGTGTCCGGCAATAGGGCCAAGGCCAAGCGCATGCGCGTTAGCGGGGTCCGCAGGTCATGTGATATGCCGGCCATCAGCGTGGTACGGTTTGCCAGCACTAGGGCGATCTCGTCCGCCATGGTATTGAAATTGCGGGCTAAGGAGACCAACTCTCTTGGCCCAGTTTCCGGCAGCGGCTCAATCTCTGCCAACCCGCGAAATGTTTCCGCCTGTTTCCCCACTTGAACCAGCGGCCGAGCAATCTTTCGAACGATCAACAACGACGTCAAAAATACGATCCCTGCACCCAAACTGGCAATCACAATCGCGACATAGAGCAACTGTACATCGCGGCGGTCAGGTGAGAATCCAATCTGCAAATTGTAGCCGGCCATCGGTACATCCACCCAAACCAGATCGTTTCCGTCGTACATCCGCACATCCAGCGCGAGCCGTCGCTGCAGTTTTTCTAACAGTAGCTCAGTAAAGGGCAGGTATCGATCCAAAGGTGGTAGCGTTTGCTCAGCGACGCTGATGATCAAGTCATGGCTCTGCGCGAGCTCCAATTCGAAATAGGGTCGTGCCTGAGGCGGCAGCTCCACCCAGGTTTGAGCCGACAAAACCAGCAGGGCCGCTTCGTCGTCCGCTGAGCGCTCAGCAATCGGATCAATCACGAAAACGTTCAACGCGATGGTGGAAACCACAGCAATTAGAAACGAACTGAACGCCAGGGTCAGAGTGGTTCGGCCAAGTAACGACTGCGGCTGCAAAGACTCTGAGCGCCGAATTCGTTGAAACAAGCTCATAATCGGCTGAGTCCGGGCCGCCTACACGCCTCGTTAACGAGGAGTAGGAGCACCAGCAACCACCGGGCAGAACATGTAGCCCTTCCCCCATATGGTTCTGATAAAAACCGGATTTGCAGGGTCTGCCTCAAGCTTAGAGCGCAGACGTGTGATTCGAACATCGATGGAGCGGTCAAAGGGCGAACGCTCCGCGCCGGTGAGTAAATCCAATATGCGATCGCGGTGCAGCACTTTGTTGGGGTGCGCCACCAGAATCTCCAGCAAATCGAATTCCCCAGAAGTTAAGGGAATATCCGCATCGCCGCTGCACAAGCGATGGGATGCTAGATCTAGCGTGAATTCCCCAAAATTCACCTGAGAAGACAGATCCAGTGTCTCGTCTGTTGGCTTACCTGCGCGACGCAACACGGCTCGGATACGCGCCAACAGCTCTCTCGGATTGAAAGGTTTAGCCAGGTAGTCGTCTGCGCCTAGCTCCAAACCCACGATTCGATCCACATCGTCGCCTTGGGCGGAGATGATGATAATCGGCAAATCCATGCGCTTCTTCATCCGTTGCGCGATGGTCAAGCCGTGCTCACCCGGCAACATCAGGTCCAACACCAACAGGTCCACTGAGTGCTCGCTGAGGTAAGAGTCAAGTGCCTCACCGGATTGAACCGTATCCACGACGAATCCCTGCTGTTGCAAATAGGCTTGGGTCAGTTCGCAAATCTCAGGATCATCATCCAAAACCAAGATACGCTCGGCATCTGCCTCCTGTAGATGGACGGCGGACATATCAGTTGGCCTCTGGAGCAAATGTGGATATCGGCGTTGAGATCAGCGCGTCGGCTGGAGCTGGCAGCGCGTTCGGTGCCGACATCGTGGGGACAACTGACTCAACGACCGTTGGGGAGCCTGCTTCAAGGTGACGTTGGTGGAAGCCGGTACCGAAACGAACCGTCGTACGTAGCACCCTCATTTTGCCAGACGGATTTCCCCGCGAATCTTGCACCACTGAAGCACCAGCGCTTGACCCAGCGTCAACCTTGTCTTGTCTTGCGGTTTGGGTCTGTAGTGAGCTTGGAACTAAGGTTTCTTGTCGTGTGATTCGCCGGCCATCAGGCAGTATCCGAGTAACCGTGGTTCGAATCACAAGTTCGCGCGGACGCTGAGCGCTCTGATGCGCACTCGTCACCGACGACGCATGGCTGCCATCTGCAGCTGCATCGCTTCTTGGTGCTGGTCGCCCGTAGCCATGTAGGGTTTGCGCCCTCTTGATGCGCAGGGTCAAGGAGGGCGGGTTGCCACGAACGGCCGACGCGCCCTGCGTTTCTTGCACTCGGGTGGCCGTGCGCATTCGCTTTCGCACTTCGGCAAGCAAGTCCCGTCGCTGAGTGGCATCCAGCTGAGGCCAACGCTGCAGCAAAGCGCCAATTTGCTGATCTGAGGAACCTTCCAAGTTGAACACAACTACCGTTTCTTGCGACTCGTTTTGCGCTGGGTCTTGAACGAATGTCTCCTCAGCGTGCGCTGGACCGGCCACGCACAGCATCAGGCACGACAGCGCCAGTCCGCGCAGTATCGGGCCTGAATATTTTTCGATGTGTTCAGTCAACGCTGTTTCCATGTTTGCATGTTGCCCTGAGGTCATTCCTCTGACAATCTTTTATCAGCGGACATTATCTGTCGTGCTTGTTTCCAAGCCATGTCTCCCCTGTTTCAAAGTGTTACGCACCGTTCGCCTCGCACACCTAAATCCGGGGCAAAAAAAATGCGACCTCTACTGAGATCGCCTCTCACACATCTAGTGTGTTCGGTCTGCTATTGGCCGATGCGCCCGCATTGACGGGCCCACCTTTTTAAGCCTTTAGACGGACTCGAACAGCCCAGCGGCGCCTTGGCCACCACCGATGCACATGGTCACCACACCATATTTTTTATTGCGACGCTTCAGCTCACGCAAAATCGAACCGGTCTGACGTGAACCGGTCATGCCGAATGGGTGGCCGATTGAGATGCTACCGCCAAGTACGTTGTACTTCTCGTTGTCGATGCCCAAGGCATCGCGGGAGTACAGGCACTGAGAGGCGAAAGCTTCGTTCAATTCCCACAGATCGATATCATCGATCGATAAGCCTGCATTCTTCAGCAAACGTGGAATGGCGAACACTGGACCAATACCCATTTCGTCGGGTTCGCAACCTGCCACGGTAAAGCCGCGATAGATGCCGATCGGGGTCAAGCCAAGCTGAGCCGCACGATCCGCGCTCATCAGCAAGGTCATAGAAGCACCATCAGACAACTGAGATGCATTACCTGCAGTTACGGAACCGTCTTCTTCAAAAGCCGGCGCCAGCTTTGCCAAGTCTTGCAGTGTCGTCTGCGGACGGTTGCACTCGTCTTTATCGACCCATACTTGTTCGTGACTTTCTTCGCCGGTTTCTTTGTTCACTTTGAGCATCGTGGCATTCATGCCCACGATCTCTTCAGCAATTGCGCCGGACTCAACAGCCGCTTGGTAACGCTGCTGACTTTGCAGGGCGTATTCGTCCTGAGCTTCACGAGTTACCTGATAACGACGCGCAACCACTTCTGCGGTATTACCCATCGCCATAAAGATGTCTGGCTTCTCATCCAACAGACGCTGGTTTTGCTTTGCCTTGCCAGGCTCCTGACGCGTGCGCATTGAAATGCTGTCCACACCGCCGGCGATGGCTACTTCGGTTTGACCACTCGCGATTTGGTTCGCCGCCAAGGCAATGGACTGCAGACCTGATGAACAGAACCGGTTAATGGTAACGCCGGCCGCCGTAACAGGCAGTTTGGACAAGATCACAGCCAAACGCGCCAAGTTGCCGTCCTGCTCGCCTGTGTGACTAGCCGCGCCGACGTATACGTCTTCGACTTCATCAGCGCCCAGCTGAGGGTTACGGTCAAGCAGTGAGTCTATGCAGTGAGCCAACAAATCGTCCGAACGAGTCAGATTGAAGCTACCGCGAAAGGCTTTTGTCAGGCCTGTGCGTACGCTATCGACAATTACAACATCGCGCATGGTTAATTCCTCTTATT